>JAYGCN010000259.1:0-5517 GCA_046583315.1 Candidatus Hydrogenedentota bacterium | reverse complement strand
GGGCGGTCGACGGTTCGCCAGAGGTTCGCCTCAAAATGCGCCGAGCCACGAAAAACTTTAGCGCGTCCGGTCTCGCGGGCGTGTGGGCCGAAGAAAACACACGTGAAAGTATTTACGATGCGATGCGCCGGAAAGAAACTTGGGCTACCACAGGTCCACGGATCAAGGTACGCTTTTTCGGCGGCTTCGATATGAAAGGCGTTACGCCCGGCGACAAAGAGTGGGTAGAGGCTGCGTACGCGAGTGGCGTATCCATGGGCGGGGCTCTGAAAGGATCCAATAGCTCCAAATCCCCGACCTTTGCTGTCTGGGCAATCAAAGACACGGAGAGCGGGAACCTAGATCGAATTCAAATCGTCAAAGGATGGTCAGAAAACGGCGAAAGCCAGGAACAGGTATATGACGCTGTCTGGTCGAATGGCCGCATGAAAGACCCAACAACGGGGAAACTCCCGGCGGTCGGCAACACCGTCGATCTAAAAACGGCAACGTACACAAACAGCATTGGAGCAGTCGAATTGATGGGCCTCTGGACGGACCCGGACTTCAACGCCAAACAAAATGCGTTTTACTATGTCCGCGTTCTGGAGATTCCAACACCGCGCTGGAACCTGTACGACGAAGTGGAGCTAGGAAAGCCCTTTCCAGATGACTTGGCAAAGACGATTCAAGAACGGGCATACACATCTCCCATTTGGTATGACCATCATTGAGCAGTTCACAAGGAACTCTTAAGGAGAAAGCTAGTGAATTCGAAAATTGTTATGACTTATTTAGTTACCCTTAGTCTTGCAGCGGGAAGTTTTGCCCAAGACGAAGCGGAGCGAAAGCCGCTATTCGGTGAGACCCATATCCACACGGCCTATTCTCTGGACGCCTATATGTTCAGCATGCGGGCCACGCCGGACGACGCCTACGAATTTGCGAAGGGAAAACCACTTAAGCATCCGCTCGGATCGACACACCAACTAAAACGCCCTCTCGATTTCATGGCGGTGACCGACCACGGTTTCTATATGGGATCGATGATGAAGACGGCGGACCCAAACCATCGCTTCTCTAAGCATCCATTTGCGAAAATCGTGAACGATCCCAATCCTGTTGTGCGGGCTAGTGCGTTTCTTGCGATGAAAAGTGGGAAGATAGACGGCAAGCCGTCCAACATTTCGGCATTGGCTGACCGCGGCGTCCAGGAGGAGACCTGGGCACGAGTCATTGAGTCTGCGAATCGGCACAACGACCCAGGAACATTCACCGCGCTTATCGGCTATGAGTATAGCAGTACCATCCAAGGCAAAACGTTGCATCGCAACGTAATTTTCCAAGGCGACACGGCGCCCCTTCCGTTTACGCGCCTCGATTCACTTAATCCTGAAGATTTGTGGGCATGGATGGACGAGATTCGTGCCGAGGGCCATGAAGCGCTGGCCATTCCTCACAATTCGAATAAGTCGGACGGGCTCACGTTCGAGCGCGAGACTACCGGGGACACGCCATTCACTCAGGAGTATGCGGATCAGCGTAATCGCAACGAGCCGCTGGTCGAGGTCACGCAGGTCAAGGGCACCTCGGAAACCCATCCGATGCTCAGTCCCAATGACGAATTCGCGGATTTTGAGTTGGTTGAAACAATAGGAAGCGGTGGTATTAAAGTCACCCAATTCGCCGGCAGTTATGTGCGTGACGCATATCGAACCGGCTTGGAGTTTCAGGACACGAAGGGCTTCAATCCCTATCGCTTCGGTCTGATTGGCTCAAGCGATAGTCACACCGGAATCGTGCCGGTGAACGAGTATGATTACTCGGGAAAGATTGGGGCGGTCGACGGTTCACCAGAGGTTCGCCTCAAAATGCGCCGAGCCACGAAAAACTTTAGCGCGTCGGGTCTCGCGGGTGTATGGGCCGAAGAGAACACACGCGAAAGTATTTACAATGCGCTTCGCAGAAAAGAAACTTGGGGGACCACGGGTCCGCGTATTAAGGTACGTTTCTTCGGCGGCTTCGATATGAAAAACGTTTCGCCGGGCGACGAAGACTGGGTCGGTGCCGCGTACGCGAACGGCGTATCCATGGGCGGAGAACTAAAAGCCGCCGACGCGAACGGCGCCCCGACCTTCGCAGTCTGGGCGATCAAGGACTCCGAGAGCGGGAACCTGGATAGGATTCAAATCGTCAAAGGATGGTCAGAAAACGGCGAAAGCCAGGAACAGGTATATGATGCCGTCTGGTCGAATGGTCGCGTGATTGACCCGGCAACAGGCAAACTCTCAGCGGTCGGTAATACCGTGGATCTCAAGACGGCCACCTATACAAACAGCATTGGTGCCGTCGAATTGATGGGAACCTGGACTGACCCGGATTTCAACGCCGAACAAAACGCGTTTTACTACGTCCGTGTTCTGGAGATTCCGACTCCGCGCTGGAATGTGTACGACGAAGTGGAGCTTGGAAAGCCCTTTCCGGAGGATCTCGCCCGAACCATTCAGGAACGGGCATACACATCTCCCATTTGGTATGACCGAGCAGGCGGCAGATAAGCCGCCGATCATCATTAATATAAGAAGTGAGCTTCACAAAATTCAAACCAGTTAACAACTATATTAAATCGAGGCAAATCATGATTTGGAAAGTCGCAATCGTAATCGCACTGTTCTGTACGATATTTTCCGCAGCCATGGCACAGACCGATCGGCAGCCGCTCTTCGGTGAGTTGCACATGCACACAGGGTGGTCCTTCGATGCCTACGCCTTCGGAGTCCGAGCGACACCGGACGACGCCTACAATTTTGGGAAGGGCAAGCCGCTGAAACACGCGCTGGGCGACACCTACCAGTTAACGCGTCCCCTCGACTTCATGGCCGTGACGGATCACGGCGAGTACCTCGGTGTATCCGCACGTATGGGCGACCCTAATCATCCGTTATCGAAACACAAACTGGCGAAGCGGATGAGGAGCCCCGATGTACCCATCGCGTATTCAGCCCTAAGGGAGATGGTTCGGGGGGACGACTCGGGTAAACAGTATACCGAGTTGACCGACGAGGACCTCAGGCGCGATGCATGGGCCGGCATCATCGAATCCGCGAACCGACATTATGAACCGGGTAAATTCACAACATTCATCGGCTATGAATGGACGTCCATGCCGGATCGGCAGAACCTGCACCGCAACGTAATCTTTCGAGGCAATGACGCGCCCGTGCCCTTTACGCGCATGGATTCGGACCGGCCGGAGGATTTATGGAACTGGCTGGACAGCATCCGCACGGAAGGATATGAGGCCTTCGCCATACCCCACAATTCGAATCTGTCGGACGGCAGAATGTTCGAACGGGAGACGAGCGACGACACGCCGTTCACGAAGGACTACGCCGACGCGCGTAACCGGAACGAGCCGCTTGTGGAAGTGACGCAGGTCAAGGGAACGTCTGAAACGCACCCCATGATGAGTCCCAATGACGAGTTCGCGGACTACGAACTCGTCGAGCAACGCGTGGCGAGCGATATTCAGATAACACAGTACAAGGGCAGCTACGTGCGCGACGCACTTCGCACGGGCTTGGAGTTCCAGGACACCGACGCGTTTAATCCGTATCGATTCGGTCTGGTGGGGGCGACGGACAGCCACACGGGAATCGTGTCTGAAAAAGAGAGTAATTACTCCGGTAAGATTGGCACAGTAGACGGCTCGGCAGAAGGCCGCCTCGCTCACCGAGACGGACAGATGGACCGGCGAAAGTGGAGTGCCTCCGGAATCGCTGGTGTCTGGGCGGAAGAGAACACGCGTGAAAGCATCTACGACGCCTTTCGCCGCAAGGAAACTTGGGGCACCACCGGACCACGAATCAAAGTGCGTTTGTTCGGCGGATTCGATATGGGCGACGTCGATCCGAGCATGGATGACTGGGTCGCCACGGCCTACGCGAAAGGCGTACCCATGGGCGGTGCCCTGAAGGCAGACGACGGAAACGGCAATGCGCCGACCTTCGCGGTGTGGGCACTTAAGGACGTCGAGAGCGCGAATCTGGACCGAATTCAAATCATTAAAGGCTGGTCGTCGAAGGGCGAATCGCACGAGAAAGTTTACGATGTGGCCTGGTCCGGAAACCGCGAGCCTGATCCAACGACCGGGAAAGTGCCAGCCGTGGGCAACACGGTCAATTTGGATACGCTCGAATACACGAACACGATCGGTTCAGTGCAACTGGCAGGCACCTGGACCGACCCGGACTTTGACGCAAATCAGAACGCATTTTATTACGCGCGCGTGTTGGAAATCCCGACGCTCCGCTGGAGCATGTATGACGCAAAGAAGCTCGGGATCGAACATCCTGCGGATCTTCACAAGACGATTCAAGACCGCGCGTACACCTCGCCCATTTGGTACGACCACCATTAGTTTGATTACCCAATAACTGAATTACTTACAAAGGAAATTGATCATGCCGTATCTTGAACGCACGGAAGAGCAAACCCAGGTCTTCATGGACCTCGATATTGAGGGGCCAATCCATATGCTGAACATGTTGCGGTTCAAGGCAGATGGCGGACGTGAGAAGTATCGTGAGTACGGTAAACATAACGCTCCGCTGCTTGCCAAGGTCGGCGGAAAGGCCATCAGCCGTTCCGATGCCCGTGCCACCCTCATCGGGGGCGAAGATTGGGACGAAATTCTGGTCGTGGAGTACCCGTCACGCAAGGCCTTTCTGGACATGGTACTCAGCGAGGAATTCCAGCAAGCAAAGCACCTGCGGCAAGAAGCGTTGGAGGATTCCCGCCTGATCTGTATGCAGGCGAGCAACGTAAAGCCGAAATCTTAGAGAAGGAATAGAGATGAAACCGAAATTGATACGCGTCTCACTAGTTATTTTTTGTATACCAATGTTATTGCCCCAAGGGGCCATCGCGCAGGCAGAAACGAATGATCGTCCAAATGTTCTCTTCATCATTGTCGACGATCTGAACGTCGCTATCGGATCGTACCTCGACTCTGCCGCTCGCCCGAACTATGCGACTGCGAAGACGCCGAACATCGATCGTCTCGCGAAGCAAGGTGTCCGCTTCGAGCGCGCCTATGTCCAAAGCCCACTGTGTAATCCTTCGCGCGCTTCGCTGTTGAGCGGACTCCGCCCTGCCTCTACGGGTGTCAGTAGTCCTCTAACCCACCCAAGGAAAGTAGTCGGCAAAGAGCTGCGCATGCTGCCCGAGCATTTCAACGACCAAGGCTATTTCACCGCTCGGGTCGGCAAGATTGGACACAACACCACCGAAAGCGCGATCAGCTGGGATGTATCCGAATTCGCGCAGTCGCGAGAGCCGGGAAAGAAAAATCATTTCCCAGGATACCTGCCCGGTACTGACCTGTCGGAGGTGCGTGACAACACCTGGACGAAAGGGTCGGAAGACGGAATGTCGCGAGCGGCCGTGCTTGCTACAGTAGGGCGACGTGGAAACTTGCCTCTGTCGTGGCGCGCGACGAATGAGACTCCGGAAGAGACAAGATCGGAAGAGCACACG
>JAYGCN010000252.1:0-16601 GCA_046583315.1 Candidatus Hydrogenedentota bacterium | reverse complement strand
TATCGGGCGTTGGCGATGGGTGGCAGCATCTGTCGTTGTGTTGGGCATTCACGCGCCGGGGATATTGGGCTGGTATGTGGCGCGGGATGATGTTCACGCCGGGGAACATGAACCAAATGTGCGTGTGCTGATCGCGAACGTGATGACGCGTCCGGATGGCTACGAAGAAGTCATCGATTACATTCGTGAGCGCGATCCGGATGTGGTTTTGCTTCAGGAAATCTCGGTGGACTGGATGGAGGGGATGCGGGAGCTTGTGAAAGAGCGGTATCCTTATGCGCGATTCGAGGCGCGCTTTGATAATTTCGGCATGGCGACATTCAGTCGTTTTCCAGCGACTCGTATGGAGATGGTGGACCCGCTGAAGATGGGCATTCCGGTGTTGGATGCGGTGCTTGAAATCAATGGACGTGAGGTGGTTTTCCTGAATTATCACCCGATGCCACCCTTTGACGCGGATCACATGGAGATGCGGAATCGGCAGTTGGCGTACATGGGGGAGCATGCACGCGCGCAGAATGACCTGGTGGTACTTGCGGGGGATATGAATGTGACGCCGTGGTCGCCGGTGTATCGGGATGCGCTCGCGGATGCGAATTTGGGGAATGCGCGGCAGGGTTTCGGGGTGATGCCGACGTGGCCGGCACTTGGATTGAAGATTCCGGTGGTGCCGATTGACCATTGCCTGGTGAGTCCGGAGATCGTTGTGACACATATGGAACGAGGGCCGCGCTGGGGATCGGATCATCGCGCGTTGTGGGTTGAGATGTATGTGCCGGGTCGCGTTTCCGTTGCTGGGGAGAAATCGTTTAATGATTGAATTGAGACTTGCCAGCGAAGAGGATGTTGGATTGGTGTCGGCAATTCTTGTTGAGGCGGCCAGGTGGATGGAGTCGATTGGGCAGTCGCTGTGGGCGTTGGAGAAACTTTCCGAACAAAATTTGCGTGGGGATATCAAGGCCAAGCAGTTTTATCTGGCGTTTAATTGGGGATGATCCGGTGGTTTGGCCGGACATGCCAACAGGGGACGCCGCCTATCTGCATCGCATTGCGATCATCCGTGGAATCGCGGGTTCCGGAGTTACGTCCCAGATGTTCGAGTGGTCAAAGCTACGTGCGTGTTCGCTTGGTCTGCGCTATTTGCGTCTGGATTTCGAAGGCATAGCGAGCGTACTGTGGGTGAGTATACGGTACGGCGCTATGAATGTGTCATTGCATCAGGGTGATGGGACACGCGAAGGGAGTTATCGTAATGGCTGACGAAAAGGGATATCGGTGGGGTCGAATATTTGTTGGCGTACAGGTATGCGGATTGGTCGTTGTCGCATTGGTGCTTCAGTCGCTGTTTGCGGCTCGTATTGGTCCAATTGAGGTTACTGCGCCGCTCAAGGAATTCATGCAGGGTGTATTCGATTTGGATAGGGTCGGGGCCTTCGGACACAGCTTCGGTGGACAGAATGCGGCGGTAGCGATGACGATGGATGATCGGATTGTGGCAGGGTTGAATATGGACGGGACCTCGACGTATCAGCCCATCATGGATGATGGCGTGACGGGTAGTTTTGCATTTGTGTATGACGAGTTCGAGCCGCCGTATGAGTATTTAGAGGAAGATGGCATAACGGTTGATGAGTGGTGGGTGGACTGGAGCGTGCGGAATTTCCCGCAGGCGGTTCGGGACAATGCGAAACGACTTGAGGTGTTTCAGGTGGAGGGCTTGAAGCATGAGGGTTTTGGGACAGATCTGACGCTTCTGAAGCCGCTCGTGCCGTTTGTGATTACGGATGATATGGTGGGTACAGTGGATGGTCACGAGCTTCTGATCTTGTTGACAGATGTGATTGACGCATTCTTTGACCGCGAACTTTCGGGCGCAGATGATGGTAGGCTGGATGATGTTGTTAAACGGCACGACGCGTTGCATCGAGGCATTGATGGGCACCCGGATTTCGTAGACGCTGAGTAGGAGTAGAATATGATTCGTTTGATATGTGCATTGCTCGTAGGGGTGTCGTCGTTGGCTCAGGCGGAACGTCCGAATATTCTGGTGTTTATTACGGATGATGTGGGGTGGAAAGATTTCGGGTGTTATGGAAATGACGTGATTCGTACTCCAAACATTGATAAATTGGCGGCGCGTGGATTGTTGTTCGAGAATGCGTTTCTGACCATTGCGCAGTGCAGTCCTTCGCGCATCAGTATGATGACGGGGCGGTATCCACATGCGACGGGGGCGGAGGATTTGCACATGCCGTTGCCGGAAGGCACGAAGATGATTCCCGCGCATTTGAGTGAGGCCGGATATTTTACGGGTGGCATGAAGAAAATGCATTTTGGAAAACATGGGGAGGCGCAGTTTGACTGGTATAACGGTGGACTGACGCGGCTGGACGATTTTTTGAACGAGGCGGAGGAGAAGCCGTTTTTCATGTGGGTGGGATTCAGCGATGCGCATCGACCCTATGCGGATGGCGCCTTCGATCCGCCTCAGGACCCGAAGACCTTAGAGGTGCCGCCGTATTTGGTGGATACGCCGGAGACGCGCAAGGATTTGGCAGATTATTATGATGAAATTTCGCGATTGGACAGCGTGATTGGCGAGCATCTTGCGATTTTGAAGAAGCGAAAACTGTTGAAGAATACCTTTGTGATGTTTGTGAGCGATAACGGTATGCCGTTTCCGCGTGCGAAGGGTACGGTGTATGACTCGGGCATTGGAACGCCGCTGATCATGGCGTGGCCGGGTGAGATCGATGAGGCGCGGCGGTATGCGGGGTTGACGAGCGTCATCGATTTGGCGCCGACGATTCTGGAGGTGGCGGGATTGGACCCGGCGGGTCGGGAGTATCAGGGAAAGAGTCTGATGCCGGTGATTCGTGGTGAAGAGGTAGCCGGGGCGACGCAGGTCTTCAGCGAACGCAATTGGCATAATTGTGATGAGCATATTCGCAGCGTGCGTACGGAGAAATACAAGCTGATTCGCAATGCTTATCTGGATTTGCCGCACGGCACGCCCGCGGATTTGGGTAAGTCGCCGTCGTTCGCGGATTTATTGACGGTGAAGAAGGCGGGCACGTTGTCTCCGGCACAGGCGGGTTTGTTTGTTGTGCCGCGTCCGGCGTATGAGTTGTATGATGTGCAGGCAGACCCGTGGGAAACGAACAATATCGTCAATCAGTCGGAGATGGCGGATGTCGTCGCGCAGTTGAGTCGCGCGCTGGAACAGTGGCGCGCAGACACGGGAGATTTCACGTCGGAGTATCGCCGACGCGGGGATAATACGAATCGATTTACGGGCGTGAAGTTTACGCGCGAGAATCCGCCGATGACGCATCCTTTGCCTTGAATATGAAGGGCGAAGGACTTTAGCGTAGAGGCGCAGAGAGGTATTGGAGGAGAAGAGTGGGGTGACATGGTTGGAGATGCTGGTGATACTGGTTATCCTTGTCTTGACTGCTGCGATCTTGCTGCCGCCTCTTCTTCGCGATCCGGGACCTCGCCGTCGAGCGAGCTGTGCGAATAATTTGAAGCAGCTAGGTCTGTCGATGAAGATGTATGCGAACGAGAGTCGGGGCGAAATGTATCCTGCCTTGGGCTTCTATCATGTGCCGCTGGTCGACTGTGACTCGTTGGAGTTTGAATCTACGGGCCGAATCGATTCCGTGCTCACGAATTCGTTTCATATTCCGTCAATGTACCCCGAGTATGTGGATCAACCTAGTGTATTTGTTTGCTACAAAGATTCTGAAAACCGCATTGGAGATCCCAGAAGGATTGCGCAGGTTGTCGTGGATGAATTTAACCAGGTGTGCGCGCAGGAGGGGCGTGGTGTTCGGACGGCGGGGGATAGTTACACGTACCTGGCGCATTATTCTAATCGGGTGGGGGAGGAGTATTCGGTTGTGCGTTTGGGGAAGGTTGCCGGGTTTGAGGATTCGATCTGGAAGGATTTGGAGGTGCCGGTGCAGTTAGGCTTGTATGCGAATTTGATTGCATCGTTGCGGGATAGTGATCCGGCAGAGTTGATTCGGTTGATGGATGGGGATTTGGGGCGGGACGACCCGTATATTCCGATTGAGGGGTTGGATCAGTCAGCCGAAGAGATAGCGACATACCGTCTTTTTCGGTTGCGGGAGGGGCTTATGCGATTTTTGATTACGGACATCAATGCTCCGGAGACTTTCACTCATTCCGAATCGGGAACTCCGGTGATGTTTGATAATGCGTTCGCGGTGCCGGTTGGTTATCACCATTTAAGCGGGAACAATGTATTGTACCTGGACGGGCATGTGGCGTTTGTGAAATACGGCGAGAGTTTCGTGACGTCGGACCCGTATGCGCAGGTGATGGATGGGTTGTATTGATTGAGCGTCGCCCTCCCATGTCGCGCAAGGGATCTGGTATTCTTCGGTGATGTATTGCTCAAGATTTATGATAGCTATTTTTCTCGTCGTGTCGTTTCCATTTTGTTCCGATGCATCGGAGACGGACCAGTTTATGGTGTGGGGAGTGGAGCTGGAGGATAGTGCGCCGGCGTTGAATGGGTGGTTGAATGAGCAGCTGGATGAGTATGTCGTTGAGTTGAATGAGGACGAGAAGTGGCTCGAGGCTTCGATTGACGAGGTCACGGTCGGGTATTATCGACACATTTTCAAGCATCTGCTGAATCAGAAAGCCAGACAATTCCTGCGTGAAGGGGAGGGGATTGATGAGTATCCTCCGCGGGACGAGATGTCGGTGTGGCAGTATCAGGAGGCAAGTGTGTTTCGGGGACGGTCGTTTCCGTATTATCTGCCGATGGCACGCACGATTCGCATGGGGGAGGTGTATCTGGGAACGGACAAGATTGGGCATTTTTTGGGTTATGGTCGGCGCTACTTCGAGAAGTACGTTCGGCACCGTGAGCGGGGCATGAGTGATCGGGAGGCGCAGGAGAAGACGATCCGCTGGGGAATGCTTTGGGAGCTGAGCGTGGTGGGACGCATGGTGGACGGGATAGTGTCGTATGCGGACCTTGAGGCGAATTACCAGGGGATGCGCATGGCCATCGACATGAGTTCGGAATCTGATCCGATGTTTGTTTTTGAGGATGGACGATGGTCAACGATGCGGGCGATTGATCTGCTTCCGTACATGACGCCGGACCTGGATGAATCGTACAACACGAATCATTATTGGTTGCTGCGCAAGCGGTATGTGCTGCCGATTCTTCGGGAGGAGATTGTGGGGCGTCTTTATGACGCGGATGTGCAGGCGCGCTTCAAGGTGTATGATGCTTGGGAGCCGAGTCTGAATATGCAGTATATTGAGCGCTATTTGGCGGGCAAGAAGCGTGATCCGCGGGCGTTGCAATCGCTTGAAACGCTTTATGAGCAGGAGTACGGGGCGGAGCGATCGGCGGCTTCGGAAGCGGAATAGGGAAGTCTCTAGATTTACATGTTTAGACGAATAAGATGTTTTTCCCCTTATTCCAGGTGCTCTAGAAAATCCGCCGCGCTTATTAGACTCTTTTGGCGGAGGTCACTGGCTCGAATCCGCTCCGGCGTGCTGAAGATTACTTTGCCATCCCCCGTGCGGTAGTCGAGATTGAGCTGGCGGGCGATAATGTCGAGTAGTTCGCCAAGACACAGTTTGCTCAGGTTGATGTGGCGGATCATCCCGTTGCTGATTGGTGTACAGGTTTTGCAGGGGGGATGGATTGGGCAGGCCCGTAATAGCGCGCGTAATCTTTGTCGGTATAGCCATCGGGAGTCACGATGTTTTGATCGATGGCGAAATCAATTTCATAGTTGCTTGTCATGACATCGAACAGATCTGTCACGTAGATGTCCTCAAAAACGATACCCATTAGCCAAGCTTCCAACGATGCCTTGTTGTTTTTGTATGGCTTTGATTTCGGGTTGGGAGTCAGAGTTTGCAGAAGAGTGCTGTTCCTTGCGAATATATAGGAAGGAAATGACGTTGCTTCGATAGTGAAGGCCTTTTTTCGATAGGGTGTAGTTTTAATACGGAGGTGGCGATACAGATTGCCACGCTAATCAGCGGTCGCAAGAGTCTGGTGGAAAAGGAGTTGTCGTGGAACAGAATAGTGGAGGACATTGGGGGAAGGCCCGGCTGGGTGAGCAGGATGAGAATCTCCTTGAGCAACCGGGGAAATTGTTTAACAGTCTATATCGAAGTTGTGCAATAGGGTTGGAGTTTTTCCAAGGCATGCATACCTTCCGCAATGAGGGGACCTGCGTGACGTGTTTTGGGTCGGCGCGATTCCCGAGTGATCATGAGTATTACAAGTTGGCACGGGTGACGGGGCAGTTGCTGGCGGAGGCCGGATTGACGGTGATGACGGGTGGCGGGCCGGGCATCATGGAGGCGTCGAACCGAGGCGCGCGGGAGGCCGGGGGGCGTTCGCTGGGTTGCAACATCAAGTTGCCGGTGGAACAACAACCGAACCCGTACCTGGACAAATGGATCACGTTTCGGCATTTTTTTGTGCGTAAGGTGATGTTGATTAAGTATTCATCGGCGCTTATCGTGTTTCCGGGTGGTTTCGGCACTTTGGATGAGGTGTTTGAGACGGCCACGCTGATTCAGACGGGTACGATAAAACGATTTCCCATTGTGATGATGGGAGACGGGTATTGGACGGAGTTGGAAGATTTTTTTGATAAGGCTCTGTTGAAATATGAAACGATTGATCCGCGTGATACGGAAATCTTCTTTCATACCAATGACCCGGCCGCAGCGGTAGAGTACATTCTAAAAACGCGGGGACTTTAATGCGATTCGAGATTCAAACGATTTCCGCAGACGTTCAGTGTTTATCTGGTTCGTTCGCAGCCGTATTGACCATTTGCGATAATTTTTGCCTGAATTCGGGAGACATGACCCGTGTATTTGGGCCGATCGACTGGGCAGAGGGATCGGTATCGACTCGTTTGGCGGCTTCTCGGAGCAGAATTAGTTGACCTCTGAGGCGCTGGCATTCTTTACATATCGCGAGGTGCAGCCTAAGCCGAATGCGCCGGGGCAAGGAAATCGTTGTATCGAGGCTCTCGGTCAATTCGAGTGCTACGTCTTTACAGGAGATCATGACTCTTCCGTCCTCTCTTATTGTTTCCGAACCAGTGAATCTCCAAACACCTGCGCAGGGCTACACGGCCTCGGTGCAGTATAACCCAATAGTTGGTCGGTGTAATCTCCAGGAGCTTACATATTTCTTCGCTGGAATATCCGTCCATTTCGCGCATGGTAAATATCATGGATTGTCGTTCCGGTAGTTTTTGAATACACGAGTCCATCTGCGTCCAGAATTCCTGTTTTTCGAAAGCCTCGCGAGGGTCATCTGCCCAGGGTTGCGCAGGCGGCTTCAAGTGCTTTCGGTCGTCGTAGATATCATCGATCGTTGCGGCGAAGGGATCGGCACTCAACTCTCCGAGCTCGCGGCGTATCGCTCGATACTGATCCATAATCTTGTGCTTTAGAATACCGGTTAACCAGGTTCGGATTGTGGATTGATTGGAAAAGGAGTCGCGAGCCCGAATTGCTGCGAGAAAGGTATCTTGAACAACATCTTCTACGGTGGATTGATTTTGCAGTCGCTGCATGGCGAAGCGATAGAGGTAGTCTCCGTGAGCGGCGACCCAGGTGGCGGGGTCGGTTTCGGGTAGTGGTTCGTTGATGAGATTAGTTTCCTTTAACGGAGGAAGCAATGGAGAGCGATCGGTTAGTTGAGGAGGAATCGCGTGTCGTAAGCATAATACCATCGTTGAAACGCGAGAAACGTTTGCAATATTCCGTGTAAGGTTTTTGAAACTTCGCCGACCAATCCTATGTTCATTGAAAAGTAGTGATCGTCTATTGCTATAGAGTTTCTTAGTGAGCGTGTGTTGACATCGATGTGCCGCAGAAGTTTGCGGCGAAAAAGGAGAACGAAATGAATAAAGTGATAATTCCTGTTCTGGCCTTCGGGATGATCGTGACGGCGATGGTGGTGGGGGCGAGCCCCGCGCATGCTCGTGGACAAGGGAATCCAAACATGTCTCTTGTGGTGTACGTGTCGGGTCAAGGATTGTTTTATGACTCTCAGATCACGACCGATCTTCCGTTTCACGGGGAATTCCAAAAAATCGAGATGGGTGGACCGCACGGTGGCCCGATGACGGAGTATGGCCCCGGTGATGCGGGATATCTGGGTGGTCGCTGGTGGGCGGATATGAACGGAAACGGCGTTCAGGATGCAGACGACCATTATTTTTCCTGCCCATTGTTGGGGCCGGGTCGTGAAGAAGCCTAATCCCTTCGTGCGTAGTTAATGGTATTGAAAATTACCCGACGATACCCCCTGCCCGGCACGTCAAAGCCGGGCAGGGAGCACTATCGGTTTGGAATACCACTAGAGAAGTGCGCTCATCGGGCGCGGCATTTGAAGCTGCGCGTGATTCCGTTGTAGGCGCCGTCTTGGTAAACGATTCTGTATTCTCCGTTGGGAGTTCCTTCGGGCACGTCCCAGGAGACGTAAAGTTTGAGGTCTTCGGGATTTTTTTTGTCGGCAAGCCAGCGAACTTTGGTTGACCAATCACGGTCTGTGGCGATTGAGGTCCAAGAGTCATCCAGTTTTGCCTGAATCGCGATGTAGGATTCCGATTGTGGAAAGCTGATCCGAGGATCGCTCGCGTTGAATACTGCGTTGACTGTGTCGCCGACGTTGACTGTTCGTTTGGGTTGTTTGTCGACCTGGCCGATTTTTTCGGGGTCCGCCACAGCCGTAGCGACATCAACCAAGTTGATGGATGGAATCGTGCCGCGTTTGTCAGTTGCTTCACCGCTCGATTCGGGTTCGGTGCCGGCGAGCACTGATTTCGCCAGGTTATCGAATTCCTGTTGGTAAGCCGCAAGCGACCATGGTCCAAACAGGGTATGTCCGCCTTCGTATTGTTGGGTGTCGTATTCCTCTTTGGTCGTGAGGTAGCCGCCATAGTCGTTGGCGTATCCTACGATGATCACCTGTTCGGGTGATGTCCCAAGTGTGGTCGCGATGCTCTCGCGCAGACGTCGTCCTGACATGGTGGTGACTTCTGCGGCCACACAGGCAAGCGTGAGTGGTCCGATGCGGGTCAGGGTGATGGGAAGGACCTGGGTCTGCATGGGCGGGTCAGCTTCGCCGGTGGGAAATAGAATGGGTTTAACTCCGTGGCATTCGACGCACTCGTCGCTGGCATCGGGCATGTTGTATAGATTTTTCACGAGGCCGTCAATCATTTTGTTTCGGGTTTTCATGCCTTCTCTGAAGATGGGATTTCCGCCGCCATCTTCGGTGGAGCCTGCGGCCATCGAATACCCCATTGCGGTAGGACAGGTCTGTTGAGCGCCGGCTCCGTTGGTGTACTCTTCGGAAACGGGGCGGTAGCGGAAGTTGATGGAAACCTGATGCGACGAGATTTCTCCGGTGATCGGTGTGGACGCGGATTTCAGAAGCTCGCGAGCGACCGAAATCTGGCGTTCGGCGATGATGCGGGTTGTCTCGAATTCGTTTTCGCCGGGTCCGGTATTGTTCAGATTCAAATTCGGCGTGACGTCACCGCAGTTGGTCTGTGCAAAAGCCGCGACAAAACCATCGTCCATGTCCTCTTCGATGACGCGCGACGCATGGCCTTTGTGGTCGCCGGAGATGAGCCGATTGTCGAAGGTCATGGCGGTGGGATGGCTTGCGAACCAATTGATGGCGCCAATGGGGCCGGATGCCGTAACGAGCTTGAGCAGGGTCATGCCTTTGTCCGTAGGAGAATCGTAACGTGCGCGTTCCTGGGCAGGGTTGGCATCGTATGCGACCATGGAGCGATTTGCGCCACCGCCTTCTACGGTTCCCCGGTCGATAAAGATCGAGCCTGGTTCAAGATCGGTATGCGCCTGTCTGATCGATTCAATGATTCCGTCGATGATGAAATCAAAGTGTACCTGCGAAAAATCTGTGCCGAGTGGCGAGCCACCTCCGTAGTGCCAATAACCGCCTGGACCAGAGTGGGTGTGGGTGGCGCTGAGGATGACGTTGTTCAGCGTATAAGTATTGCCAAATTGCTCCTGCAGTCGGTCAACGACGTCAAGTTGCATGTCGTGGGTGATACTGCCGATGTCGACGCTTACAAAGGCGATGCGATCGTCGGGGGTGCTGGCTTCGGCGATGACGAAGGCCCGCGAATAGAGTCGGGTATGGATGCCTTCGGTGATTTGGCCGTCTCGCACGAATCCCCACATCTGCATGCCGCGCGCCGGGCCGGTTACGTCTGTGATGCCTCGCCCGAGCAGGAAGGGGTGTTCGGCGGTGTGGGCGCTGAGTGCGAAGAAGCACGGAATAAGTAGCGTAAATAGCGTGATCAATTTAGTCGGTGTGGTGGTTTGATGCATGGTTATCGAAAATCTCCCGTATCCGTTTGAGTAGTTCGTCGCGATGATATGGTTTTTGGATTAGATTCGTCCCCTCGTCGAGGACGAAGTCTGTGTGCAGGTTGTCTTTGCTGTAGCCGCTGGAGAAGAGAATCGGGATCGTGGGATGATGCTTCAGGATGTGTTCCCTAACGGCATTTCCGCCAAGTTTCGGCATGACCACGTCGAGTAGTGCCAAGTCGATAGAATCGGCGTGCTGATCGAGCACCTGTATCGCTTCTTCACCGTCAGATGCGCACAATACCTTGTAGCCGGACTTGTTGAGCATGGCATTGGCAACCTCGCGAACCAGTTTATCGTCATCGGCGAGCAAGATTGTTTCGGTACCTCCCGGGGGCGGCGTAGTTTTAGATGTCGGGGGTGCTGGCACGGTCGTTTTGATTGCGGGTAGATAGATGGTGAAGGTGGTTCCGGACCCCACTTGGCTTTCGACCTGAATCATGCCATTGTGTTGACGAATAATGCCGAATACGGTGGAAAGGCCCAAGCCGGTCCCTTTTCCGAGTTCTTTTGTGGTGAAGAAAGGTTCAAAAATAAGCTGTTGGACTTCTTGGCTGATGCCGTGGCCCGTGTCGGTTACGCTGAGTTTTACGAATCGACCCGGGTTCGCCCAGACGTTGGTCTTGCAGAACTCCTGGTCGATCAGAATGTTTTGCGTCGCAATGGTGAGCGTACCTTCTCCGTCCATTGCGTCGTGAGCGTTTGCGCATAAGTTCATCAGTATTTGCTCGATTTGTCCACGATCGGCGCGAATGGTGTCAAGGTCTGAGGTAGACTGGAAATCAAGCGTGATGAGCACGCCGATGACGCGCTGAAGCATTTTGATGAGATCGGTGATTACGGCATCCAGATCGATCTCTGAGATTTCCAGCACTTGTCTTCGACCGAAGGCGAGTAATTGGCTCACGAGTGTCTTGGCACGATTGCCGGCCTGCATGATCTGTTCGATGTCTTGGTGCGCCGATGAATCGGGCGGGACTTTATCCATCGCGAGATCGCCGTAGCCCATAATGGCCTGGAGCAGGTTATTGAAGTCGTGCGCAACGCCGCCCGCAAGCTGACCGATGGAGTCCATTTTCTGCGTCTGGATGAGTTGAGATTCCAGTTGGCGTCGGTGTTTATCCGCATCGATCCGGCTTGCCATTTCACGTTCGAGGTCTTCGTTGCTGTGGATGAGCTCTTGGGTGCGCGCTTCGACGAGCGCTTCGATTCGGCTCGTTCTGCCTGCACTTCGAGTCAAATACAAAACCAGAAAAAGTGTAACGAGCAATCCGATGAAAAAGGCAAGTGCCGGGCCGGGCGTACGATAGTGTGCGACAAAACCGGCGTCGGGAAAACAGTAGAGTGACCAGGTTCGGCCCAATACGTCGACATTCGATTTCCATTGGAGGCCTGTCAGTAGGGAAGCCGTACGAATATCAACGAAAGTCTCCAGATTTCCATTTGAAGAAAATACTGGTTGGACCTCATTGGAATTAATGGCATCCTCGTCGTTTAGGGCAAATACAAAGAATTCGAGACCTCCCTCTTTTAGACCGCGCAGGGACGAATTAAGCATGTCGTCGATGAGTACCACACTAAACGAAAAAGCGAATAGATTACCCGTTCTTTCTTGCAAAGTAGTTGTTGGCGTGTCGGTCTTGTAGACGGCATCAAATACGAGAAAGCCCAGTTGTCCCGTCTGACTTCGAATCCATTCAATGGGGGGCGTGGAGACAGTATTTCCCGTAGCACGCGCTTCAACTAACGCGTTGCGACTCACGGTGGAAGCGGCAAGGTCGATGCCCAATGCGATTTCGTTGTCTTCACTGGGCTCGATGTAGAATACAGGGAAGTGTTCGGCGCGCTCGGTCGCCTTGCTCAGGCCGCCATCGGAGTTGACTTGGCGAATTTGATAGTCGGGCGAGACCAAGAACTTACCTGCCTGTTCGATTTGCACCAAATCAGAAAATGGACTCGCCACGATCCAACCCAATCCTGACAGTCCGGGAAAACTGCCCTGGGCGTCTTTGGCCATCTGGCTAAAAATTTCTTTGGCGCCGTCCCAATTTCTCTTCAAGCGTATGTAATCACCGTAGGTTAAGAGGTCTTCTTCCGCGGAGTATCTAAGATTTATAGAAGTGAGGTTTTTGTGTGTCGACATCGCCGTCGAATAGCCGTTGACTCCGTTGGCGAGGACAGATGCAATATTGGCGGCGCGACGATTGAATTCGGTCTCGGCGCGTTCGAACTCGACGGCGCGCAGACTCGCGAATGCCCAGTAGGATATGGCACATCCGGCTATCAGTACGATAAGCGGAGCAACGTATTTTCGCATGGGACTAGTTTAACCGAGATGTGCGTCCGGGAACCACTGATTTTTTGGAGAATTACCGAGATCGCTTTGTCCAGAGCGAATTGACGACCGTTGCGCGGATTTTGTACCATCGATTTCGGGTCCGTGCTTATTTTCAGTACTCCTTCGCTCTCCTATTCCTGAAGGGAAAGACACACGATGAGTTTTCCGGGTTGCATACAATTTCATTTAGTCCGTCACCGAGTGAGGGATCTATATGTTCTCGCCATGCTGTTGGGAATTGCGTGGATTTGCTCTTCGAACGCGCAGGAGGTTCCGAATCGAGAGCCTCGATTGATTGGCAAGAAATGGGCGGATATCGATTTTGGTCCTTCGACCACGTTGTCGCTTCAGGTCTCGAAAGACAATATTGCGTACAAGGGACTTGCGATTCGATTGGATGAAGGCGTCGGCGGTGTATCCAGCGGCACCGAGTTCATGGTATTCGACATGGACACCTTGCGTTGGGCGGGGGGATGGTCGGGCGAAGGTTTTATTGACTGGCGCGGCATTGCGTTGAACGGTGAGCATGAGATCCATCCTTCGATTGTGGGGGATCTGACCTTCACGAATCCCGTTGCTCCGGGCTGGGCGCGTCCGGGTGATGGAAGTTTGATTGACGAGCGGGTAGTTGGACGCGATGGCCTGCGTTACGGTCCGCTTGCGCGGGATTGGGCTCATTGGAAGGGTCACTATATTCATGGAGACAAGGTTGTGCTTTCGTACACGGTGGGCGATACAGCCGTTCTCGAAATGCCGGGTGCAGAAGGCCCTGATGGCGCGCGCGTCATGAGCCGGACCTTCAACGTGGGATCGCGCGCCCGCGACATCCTCGTGCGCATCGTAACGGGATTGGAAACCGATCGGGAAAAGGACGGAATTGTCACCTTTCGCCAGGATGGTGCAAACGGACAAGGGTATGTAGCACTGGTCGGGGAGGCATCGCCGGTTGAGTGGGTCTACGATGGGCTTGCTGATGCATTATTCCTAAAATTTCCCAAGGGCGACGCGCCCGTACGTGCCAAGATTCTCATTGGTCTGCTACCGAACGCCGAAGCGATGAGCGAGAAGGCCACCCAATCCCCGGAACCAGTAGATCTCGAACCGCTCACGCATGGCGGACCGACGCATTGGACGGAGAAGATTGTCACGCAGGGTGTACGCGGCGGTGGCGATGGTGCTTATGCTGTCGACACGGTTACGCATCCGGTGGACAACCCGTATCGTTCGTGGATGCGATTCACCGGCTTTGATTTTTTCGAAGACGATAGCCGCGCGGCGATTGCGACGTGGAGCGGAGACATCTGGCTGGTGGAGGGTATTGGTGATTCGATGAAGAAACTGACGTGGCAACGAATCGCGTCTGGCATGTTTCAGCCGCTGGGTATTGCGATAGTGGACGGAGACATCTACGCGGTGTGTCGGGATCAGATTACGATTCTGCGTGACTTGAATGGTGATGGGGAGACGGATTTTTACGAGAATTTCAATAATGACCATCAGGTGACCGAACATTTTCATGAGTTCGCGCTGGATTTGAAGGTGGGACTTGATGGTGACCTCTATTATACGAAGGGCGGTCGTCACGGCGCGGACTCGATTACACCTCAGCATGGCACGTTGATTCGAGTCTCCAAAGATGGTGAGACGAGCGAGTTGGTCGCAAACGGTTTCCGCGCACCCAATGGACTTGGCCTTGGGCCGCAGGGTCAGATGCTGGTTGCGGACAATCAGGGGCATTGGGTGCCTGCGAACCGCATCAACTGGGTTGAGCCGGGTGGTTTTTATGGATACATGTGGGGGTATCACGAAGGTCAAACGATTACGGGATTTGATGAACCGCTTTGCTGGATTCATCCCGAAGTGGATCGATCGCCGGGCAGTTTTGTGTGGGTTCCAGATTATCGGTGGGGGCCTCTTAAAGGGAAGATCATTTCGGTTTCGTATGGCATGGGTAGAATTTATCATGTGCTGCATGAAGAGATTGACGGCGTGCGTCAGGGTGGCGTGGTTCAGTTTCCGCTGGAGTTTGATACAGGCGTGACGCGCGCGGCGTTTCGTAGGAGTGATGGCCAGTTGTATCTCGCCGGTCTCTTCGGTTGGGCGGGCAACAAGACGCAACCGGGCGGGTTTTATCGTGTACGCTATACGGGCAAGAGTCTGAACATGCCGGAGGAGTTGCATATTGCGTCGGATGGCGTGGTGATTACGTTTACCGATGCACTGGACCCGAAAACGGCTACGGACCCGGGGAATTACGGGATCGAATATTGGAATTATGTCTGGACGAAAGCCTACGGGAGCCCCGACTTGAAAATGGATGGCTCGCGTGGGCGGGATCATTTGCAGGCATCGCAGGTGTCGTTGTCGGCTGATCGGCGCACGGTGTACATTCAAATTCCGGGCATTCGTAAGGTGATGCAGATGGAAATCAAAGTCAACCTGTTGTCTGCAGAGGGCGCAGAAGTTCGTCAGTCGGTGCATCACACAATTCATACACTGGGGACGACCAGTGTCGAAGAACTGGCGGGGCAAGGGGTCGTAAAGGGTCGTCGCGCGGAGACGGCGTCGGTCGAATCGGCTCAGGGGCTGGTCCAGAAATTCGTGGGGGCAGATGGCGCGCAGGATTTGCGGGTGAGTCGATTGGCAGCGTTGTACGTCGCAGAGGGTGACGCGCCTACGCCTTTTTTGGAATCGGGGGCATTTTCGACCACGTGGAACGGATCTATTCTTTCGGATTTGAACGAGACGTTTCGGTTTGATGTGGAAGGAAATGGCAAAGCTGAACTGATGATCAACGGAAATTCAGTCTCATCGGGTAATGATGTTCAGTTGAAGCAAGGTGCGAATGTGTTTCTATTGAGTTATGCGTCTCCGGATTCTGGTGACGCTGAACTGCGCTTGTATTGGCACGCCGAGGAGTTGAATCGTGAACCCGTGCCGGCAACGGCTTTTGCATTGCCTACAGCGCATGGAGAACTTGATGATGCATCGAAAAGGCGACATGCGCGTACTCTCGTGGCGGAAAACGGCTGCCTGGCGTGTCACGCATCGGGTCAGAAGTACACGGCGGGGTCGATGCCTGAACTTTCGGCAACCGCACCGGCATTGGATGGAATTGCGCAGCGAACGGACGCGGCTTGGTTGGCGAAATGGATTGCTGATCCTGAATTGATGCGCCCGGGCACGACGATGCCGCAGGTTTTTCACGGGTCGGATGCCAAGTTGACGCAGCAGCAGGTCTCCGATGTGGTGGCGTATCTGATTGATGGTGTCGGGCTTGAAAAACAAACCCGTCCGAAGAAGATTTCGCGAAAGCTGGCTGGTCGGGGCGCGAAGCTTTATGCGGATCTCGGCTGTTTTGCGTGTCACACCCTGGATACCATGCTGCCCGATGACGACCGTACCTCGCTGGCGAATCTTTTCGCAAAACGCAGACACAGCGGGCTTGCTGCCTATCTTCAATCACCTGAACGATTTCATGCGAACACGCGTATGCCGAATTTTTCGCTTTCGGAGGACGAATCAAAAGAATTGGCCGCATATCTTCAACGAGAAGTGGGAGAGAGAGTTCCCTCCGTGGAATGGTTGGATGGAAATTCAAAGAATGGCCGCGAATTGCTTCAGTCGCAGGGCTGTGTGAATTGTCATGCACTGGGAGACCTGGAGCCTATGCTGGTTGCCCCTTCGTTGCACGCTCTGGAATCGTCGTCGCTTCATAGCGGCTGCTTGTCCGATACCACGGGTCAACGGGGAGGCGCGCCGAAATTTACATTCACGTCGGAAGAGCGTGCGGGCATTCGAAGTTTCATCACGCATGATCTGG
>JAYGCN010000133.1:0-15765 GCA_046583315.1 Candidatus Hydrogenedentota bacterium | reverse complement strand
CTTTTCTTCGTGCCGTACACATCAAAACTCTCGCGATACTGCCGCGCCACATCATACAGGCACCGCCAAACATGCGCCGTCAAATCACTATCCTTGATATTGATATGGCAGGACTCAACAGCAAAGGTATTCCCTGACTTCTCCGCAATATCTTCACGCACCGTTCCCGACCCGAAACAACTCACGGACTCGGCCAAACCATCGACCAATCCCAAACAAGGACTCACCACATGTGTCGCGTAGTGCATCGGAATCATCCGTTCCCAATATTCAGGCCAGCCGTCCATATCCTGCGGATGCGAGGCCGCCAGATGCTGAATTTTGCCCAACTCACCCTTGTCATACATTTCCTTGATGAACAAAAACTCACGACTGTACACCACCGTCTCAGCCATCATGTATCTCAGGCCCGTATCATTTACTTTCTCAACAATCTGCCGGCATTCATCCACCGTCGTCGCCATCGGCACGGTACACATCACGTGTTTTCCCGCCTCCAACGCCGCCAGTGTCATCCACCCGTGATCCGGAATAGGACTGTTGATATGCACGTAATCCACATCGGGGTCAGCCAAAACATCATCAAAATTGGTGTATCGTATCTCGATTCCAAAACGATCCCCCACTTTGTTCATTTCCGCTTCATCGCGACGGCAAATGGCATGCACATTCACATTCGGATGCTGTTCATAAATCGGTATAAATTCGGCACCAAAGCCGAGGCCAACCATTGCCACATTAACACTGCTCTTCATGGAGTTCCCTATCGCCTGAGGCATGAGCGATGAAATGGGAGCGTTCTTTTTTGCAACCCGAACTTCATCGAAAAATTACATCGAATCAGTTAATCAGAAATACATGCTTCGAATCAAGAATGTGAAGCGAATGTGCCACGAAGAGGTCCGGATTCAACGAGGTCGCTGTGGATAAAGTTTGCAAACCCTTTTCCGCAGAAGGCGGGATTGAACAAGCAATCAGACCCATTTACGGAACACCCATCGCGCCAGAAAAAGGACGCACTTAACCAAAGATAGCAGTGCCGATTCGGTGACCAACGAAACCGATACCGGCCAGCAGGACGAGTGACGTTAAAATCATGGTGACCCCTCCCGTCCCTCCCGCCTTCGATTCGCTGGGCAACGAAACACTGTCGGGCACATAGTCAATGAACCCGATCATCATCTCGTCGTAAGATTCGTTTCCAAAACGCACAGCTTTGTTGTAATCAGGATTAGAAAGGTTAGTCGCCGAGTTGTCGAAGTGCGCAACGCATTCGATCTTGGTCCCTTTAGGTACCGAAATCGGCTTCTTCAATTCGTAGGACGTCTGCCAATTAAAGTCATACTTGCTCACCTTGAGCAGCGTCTCCACCTGCCCATCGGGATACGTCGCCGTGTACGTGAAATCTTTCCCACGGTAATGCATGTGTGGCGCCAACGAAATGATTTTGGCCGCCTCAGGGAAAATATGCGATGAACGCACTTCATGGTTCGCCGCGCCCGGAGGAATTTCAAAGAACGTATTGATCACCCACAGATTGGTGAGCGGAGATTTGATTTCCTTTTCCGATTTAGCAATGTGCAAACCGATACGCGTTTGGTCAGTCGTCGCCGTGCCAGAAGGATGATAGTGCATGTCGCCGATGACCGGTACATTTTTCTTGAGAAGTCGTCCCGTTCCCTTGCGGAAAACCAGCGGATCGCCACCTGCGCCCCAGGCACCTATCCACCCATTCTGCTGATTCTTTTGACCCTGCCACAAAATCACATGGTGCACCACCGAACGATCCCCCGGCATAATTTCCAACGCCGTCACCCAAGAATCTTCCGGCAGATTCGTCTGCGCCTCAAGATCCTTGAATTGATCTCGGCCGCCCGCCGGTATCGACACAGCGCCAAACGTCACCGTATAATCCGGTTCGCCCAATCGCCATCCGCTCGTGTCTATTTCAGGCACTTTCGGCATATCACCGCGTTTACCCTGAGTTGCCCCCTGTCGCGACCACTCAACAATCGTGTTGATCTGCTTCTGGGTCAGAGTACGTTCATTCTTGAAATGCCCATACTCCGGATCGGCATGCCAAGGCGGCATGTTCCGTTCATAAACCTGGCGAGCAATCGACTTCGCCCAGGGGCGTACCTCCTGATAATTCAACAGAGACATCGGAGCAATATCATTCGGACGATGACACGAAATACAATTCTCATTCAAAATCGGCGCAATGTCTTTAGTATAAGTAGGACGATTCGCGGCTTCGACAGAAAATGACACGACACACATTATGAGGATACATGCATAAAACCGAACAGTCGACATTTCGATACCCTCTCATCGTTTATCGAGAATGATTGGAAAACTCAACAACTGGATGATAGCTAAGAGGCGGTATAAACGCAAATCAGAAAATACGGCCCATTCTGAGAACCTCAATACCAGCACAAGTAGTTTGTCAATAGTTTATCTTCCTAATGCACTATAAAATAAACCCTTACCGGGCCCGGCCTATTGTTTCCCAGACGCCCTTTTCTCCCCTCTCAATATTCCATGTCCATTCCTGTACCCCATTGTCTCACGCCCCGTGATTGGCAGACACCGCTCCGCTGCAACGCACTCGCTGAGTAGATAGAGGACACTGCACATCGGGTGGGGGCGGATGATGCGCAGGGGAATTCCGAGAATGTCCCAAAAAATCGGTTCTACACGAATATCCGCCCTACATACGTCCCCGCGAAGATGGCGAGCAGGCCGATGAGCGTGTGGCCGCCAATATTGAGAAAGGCGATGGTCCATTTGCCCTCTTCGATGAGCATGGCCGACTGAAACGCATAGGTCGAATAGGTCGTGAAAGCTCCCGCGAATCCGGTGAGCAATATGAGGCGGTAACGTTGCTGGTTTTCAGGGGAGAGCGTTTCATTAAAATCGATCAGCACATAACACAATCCGAAAAAAGCACATCCGAGCATGTTCACCACGAATATGGCCCAGGGAAAGTGTTGTTCAGGAACGTTCTTGGCCACGAGCTCACCAATGCCATATCGGGCCAGCGCACCAACACCACCTGCCATCCCAATAAGTAACCAGTTTCCCATGAGTTCCTTCCGAAAAAATCTACTCGCTCAGTACCGCCGCCACCGCCGCGCAAAACGCATCGATATTGCCCGGAGTCAAGCTCGCGACATTGATGCGACCGCTGCCCACTATATAGATAGAGTATTCGTCACGCAATTGCGCAACCTGATCGGTATTGAGACCGGAAAAGGAGAACATGCCGTTCTGCTTCGTCAAAAAAGAGAAGTCGCGCGTGACACCGAGGGCTTTGAGCTTCTCGACGAATTGACTGCGCATATCCGCAATGCGATCACACATGGTCTTCACTTCCGCTTCCCATTCTGCGCGCAAAATCGGATCATTCAATATCGTCGTGACGATTTGTGCCCCATGCGACGGCGGATTCGAGTAGTTGCAACGGATAACCTGTTTCATGTGACTAAGACTACGCTGCGCAATGTCCGCATCGCCCGCAACAAGCGTCAACGCCCCTGTACGTTCGCGGTAAAGGCCAAAGTTTTTCGAGAAGGAACTGGATACCAGAAGTTCGCACCCCGCCGTGCAAAAAGTGCGTAGCCCAACCGCGTCCTCATCGAGGCCGTTGCCAAGACCCTGATAGGCGAAGTCAAAAAAGGCGAGGGCTTCCTTCGATCGCACAATCGCCGCAAGCATTGCCCACTGTGCCGCATCCGGATCCATACCCGTCGGATTGTGGCAACAACCATGCAGCACAACAACATCGCCCTTCTGCACCGCGTCCAGCGCGCCGGTCATCGCATCAAAGTCCAGCGTCTTGTTTTCCGCATCGTAATAGGGATACGTCTTCACCGCAAGATTCGCGGCGTCAAAAATCGCCGGGTGATTCGGCCACGTCGGTTGGCTCAGCCACACCGTCGCCTCCGGGTTCACCTGCTTCATGAAATCCGCCGCCACACGCAACGCCCCCGTGCCGCCCGGCGTGTGCGCCGTAACCGCGCGACCACTCGTAACGATTTCGTGGTCCTCGCCGAAAATGAGTTTCTGCACCGCTTGACCGTATTCTGCCGATCCATGAATTTGGAGGTAGCTCTTCGTCGATTCCTCGTTCAATACACGCTCTTCCGCCTTCTTCACCGCAGAGAAAATAGGTGTCCGGCCTGAATCATCCTTATATACACCAATCGTCAGATTGATTTTATTCGGGTTGGCGTCCCGAGTAAAGGCATCGGTGAGACCCATAATGGGATCCGGTGGCGCCATTTCAAGCGATTCGAACAAGACAAACTCCTCCCGTCATTGGGTTTCACTACAAGTACACACCTTATGCGTACAGCACTTCTAGGGATGAGCAAGTATAGCAAATTCGACGCGACGATTCGAATGCCAGCTCAATCCTTCCAGGTCAAAAAAGGCTTCTCAGCCAGATTCGAGTTGAGATAACGCGGGTCGTGTGACACTTCATCGCCCAACCAGTCCGGATTCACGAAGCTCTCATCACGATGCGTCAGCTCAATCTCCGCAACGACAAGACCCTCATTGGCCCCCAGAAACTCATCCACTTCCCAGCAATGCCCTTCGTACTCAATCGTATACCGATTTTTTTCGACCGTGTTACCCACAATAGAAGTGTCCAACAATTCTCGGGCATCCACAACCGGAATCCCATACTCAAACTCCATCCGCTCGATATCCAGCGTTGACTGTTTCAGGTTAAGTGTGGCTTCATCACCCATAATTCGGACCCGAACCGAAATCGGGGGGCCCAAGGCCAAATACCCCTGCACAAAATGCTGCGCCCTGGCAGACTCCCGCCAGGCATCCCCTTGGACCCTGAATTTGCGTTCGATTTCAACACCCATCACGGTTAATCTCCTATAAACATCAATATATCATGAACTTACGACCTGAAGCCAGATAAACTATTGACAGATAAGTGATTTTATGTTATTTTCACATCGATAGTTCAGAAACCTAATGTTAATAGTACCTTACACGTGTGTTGCTATTTTTCCCGTCGCATGGCAAAATTAGTTGCATGGCATAGGGTGCTCGATTACAATGCCTTAGATTTCAACGGGGAATCGCGAAAGCAGGATCCTGAAACTGTGCCGAGGGGGCTGAGTTGTAAGACTCTAATGGAGTGTCGTGATGGCAACGAAGGTATCTAAAAAGCGCTTGGGAGATGTTCTGATTGAGCAGGATCTGCTCACGGAGGAACAGCTACGCGAGTGCGTCAATCTCCAACGACAAAAAGGTGGAAACCTCGCGTCCATTCTAGTAGAGAAAGAGTATTTGAGCGAAGAAGATCTGGTCGTCACGCTCAGTGAGCAACTGGGTATCCCCCACATCCGCGTGGCGCATTACAACATCCCTGAAAAAGTGTTGGAAGAAGTCCCCGAATCCCTTGCACGCCAATATCTGATGTTACCCGTTTCTCTGACGAGCGGTGTATTGACACTTGCGATGGCCGACCCGCTAAACATCATGGCACTGGATGACCTCAATCTGTTGACCAGTTATCAAATCAAGCCGGTTGTCGCGATGCAGACGGAATTAAAAGACACGATTGAAGAACATTACGGGGTCGGCAAAAAAGGTACCCAACTATATGATGAACTGGTCAGTGACGGTAACGATGGCAACATCAAACAGATCAAAGACAAGGAAGAAGTTTCCGATATCTCCCAACTCAAATCGGACGCAGAAGATGCGCCGGTTATCCGTCTGGTCAATCTGATTTTAATGAACGCGTTGGAGCTCGGCGCGAGTGATATCCACGTGGAACCCTATGAAAAAGTCGTTCGCGTGCGCTATCGTGTTGACGGAAAGCTGGAGGAAACAAAGAGTCCACCAAAAAGTATTTTTTCGGCTATCATATCGCGCATCAAGATAATGGCGCAACTGGATATCGCCGAACATCGCTTACCCCAGGATGGTCGATTCAGGATCATGTTCAAAGGCAGAGAGATCGACTTCCGAACCGCTGTGCTGCCGACCTACCATGGCGAAAAAGTCGTGATGCGCGTATTGGACAAAGAGACTATATCCCTGGATCTGACCAAATTGGGCTTTGAGCAACAACCCTTGAGTGCTTTTTATCAGGCTCTTGCACTACCCTACGGCATGATTCTGGTCACCGGCCCCACCGGTAGCGGTAAAACCACAACCCTGTACTCCGCGCTTCACAAATTGAACGAAGTGACGGAGAATGTGGTTACCGTCGAAGACCCGGTCGAATACGAATTATTCGGCGTGAATCAAGTGCAAACGCATGCCGAAATAGGACTGACATTCGCTACCGCGTTACGCCAGATTCTTCGACAAGACCCCGATGTGGTCATGGTCGGGGAAATTCGTGACGAAGAAACAGCCGATGTCGCCGTGAAAGCGGCCTTAACCGGCCATCTCGTCCTAAGCACGCTGCATACGAACGATGCCTCCAGCGTGTATACCCGCCTGACCGACCTGAACCTGCAACCCTTTCTGATTCAATCCTCGGTAGCACTGGCCGCCGCACAGCGTCTGTTGCGCAAGGTATGTCCCGAGTGCAAGGAATCGATTCAAGTACCCGACGAAGCACTTGAACAAGTTCAGTTCAACGATGCCACATACGACGATGTTCCGAATTTCGTTCGCGGACGCGGTTGCCCGAATTGCAAGAACACAGGTTACAAAGGGCGCATCGCCGTCATCGAAGCGATGGAAAACTATCCCGAACTCGAGAAGACGATCCTTTCAAGAGGATCGGCAACTCAAATCAAAGTGATCGCTGTGAAATGTGGGATGCGCACCTTGCGTCAAAATGCGTTGGCGAAGGCCGCGCGCGGACTAAGTACGATAGAAGAAGTTCTGAGAGTCACCGTAGCAGATTAATGAGGTAGGAACGACACGGGGAATACACTATGGCAGAAACATCTGAAGCAACTGATATCAACATTAAACAGTTGTTGGTCAATCTAATCGAAATGGGGGGAAGTGATCTTCATGTGGTTGCTGGTGCTCCTCCCATGATGCGTATTCACGGGGATTGCGAACCGATGCACGGCTATCCCGTGTTGCGACCCAATGAGACGCAGGAAATAATTTATTCGGTGATGAACGAAGAGCAGATCGCTGAATTTGAAGAAGAAAAAGAATGTGACTTGTCATTCGGGATTCAAGGATTAAGCCGATTCCGTCTCAATGTATATCGTGATCGCGGCTCAGTCGTCGCTGCCTTCCGTACGATTCCCTACGAAATCATGACCTTTGAAGAATTGGGCCTGCCACAACCCCTTGCGGATTTCGCCTATAAACCCAATGGGCTGGTATTGATATGCGGCCCGACCGGTAGCGGAAAATCAACAACCCTGGCAGCCATCATTGACAAAATAAACCGCGAACGCCCCGTACACATAATTACAATCGAAGACCCCATAGAATTCCTTCACTCCCACAAGACTGCCATCGTCAATCAACGCGAAGTGAATTCGGACACGAAGTCATTCGCAGCTTCCCTGAAACGAGTACTGCGTCAGGATCCGGACGTAATTCTCATTGGCGAAATGCGCGACCCGGAAACGATCCTGTCTGGATTAACCGTTGCCGAAACCGGTCACTTGGCCTTTGCGACACTGCACACAAATGATGCCTTGCAAACAATGAACCGTATCATCGATGTATTTCCGGCGGCTCAACAAGATCAGGTGCGCACACAATTGTCGTTCGTATTGGAAGGTGTATGCGTGCAACAACTGGTTCCCCGTTCGGACGGCGCGGGCCGTGTCATGGCTCTGGAACTCATGCTGCTGAATCCTGCAATCCGGGCACTCATTCGTTCGCAAAAACTCGAACAGATTCCTTCGATGATCGAAATCGGCGCCGGCGAAGGCATGATGACAATGAATCAATCACTCTATCGGCTATTCAAACGCAACGTGATTACCCTGGATATGGCGATGAAGCGTAGCTCCAATCAAGAAGGCCTTCAGGCACTGATCGACAAAGGAAAAAGCCTGTAATCGCCTGTGAATACCGTTGAGGGATGCCCACGACATGGCTGAGGATGCTCACGATTCACGGCAATCGGCAAAAAACACTACCCGGTCTCGATTTCTTGGCGGCTCTCAACAAGATCCCGCCTATCCCGAATGGACACGCGAAGGCGGCCATGAGTGGCTACGCAATTCTGGTGTCGCCCGAATGGGTGTACTCGCGTTCATTACGATCGGTTCAGCATTCGTCACCGACTCTCCCGGTTCATACTATCTGTTCGGATTATACCTATTCGCCTTTGCAACAAATCACCTCTATTTATACGGCCTTTATATCCAACGCGCAGTAAGTGTGTCGCAAACGTGGGCGCACATGTTCGTTGATTTCGCCGTCGTTGCTCTCACAATCGCATTCACTGACGGCCCGGCGAGTTTTTTCAGTTTCTTGTTCGTCATCGTGGTGCTCGAAGTCGGCGTGCTACTCGGGCTGAGGCAGGGTTTCGTTTTTGCAACACTCGCTTCGATTTTCATGTTTGAGCAGACAATGACCCATCCAGTGACGGACGAGGTGGACATCGACTCATTCGGGCTCTGGTACAACTACGGTGTTCAAGTCATGCTCATGTACCTCACCGCCTTCATTTCAGGATTTTGGAACACACGCATCCACCGCCTCCGCGAATTTCAGCGTGAAATACTCGATAACATGAACGCCGGTTTCGTGATCACTGACGCGCGTGGCATCGTGCGCGCGCACAATCAGTCTGCGACCAACATACTCGGTTTCCACGAACAACTCGCCTTAGGCAGACCCATTACCGAAGTCATGCAAGCCGCGTCCGGTTCCGAGTGCCCTGTGCTGACGGCGTTACGATCGGGCCAGGACTACACCAGTTATGAATTTCAATTGCAGCATCCCTCTGGGAAATCACTCCTGTTGGGCCTGACAACAAATCATGTATATTCCGCGAACGACACGACAACAGGCATCATCGTCTCATTTACGGACCTCACTGAAATGGACGTGATGCGAAACGAACTCCGCAAACAGGATCGACTGGCCGTCATCGGCGAGCTCGCCGCGGGTCTAGCCCACGAGATACGCAATCCTGTTGCCGTGATACGCGGTGCGATCGATGAACTCTCCACTTCGGCAGATGTCCCCGAGTTGCGTGAACGATTGCAGGACATGGCACTGAGAGAATCGGATCATTTGAACGAAATCGTGCAGGGTTTCCTGAATTATTCCCTCGATCCGTCCCCTGCATTGCAACGAATCGAGTTGATTCCAGTGGTCGAAGACGTACTGCAACTCATCCGCCGTGAATATGATAACGATTCGAATTTGACCATCAATTTTCACCCAGACCTCAACGCTGGCTGGGTACTCGGGGATGCCTCGCAATTGAAACAGGTCTTCGTCAATATCGCACACAACGCTGTCGAAGCCATGAAACATAAAGGCGACCTTCAGATCCATGTATACCAATTCGGCGATGGCCCCGTCGAGGTGCGTTTCGAAGATACCGGCCCTGGAATCGATCCCGAGCGAATCGACAAAGTGTTTGAACCGTTTTTTACGATGAAAGATTCAGGCACCGGCATGGGATTGGCCGTATGCATGCGGATTGTTACGGCTCACAATGGTACACTACGGGCCATGAACCGTGCGGGTGGGGGTTGCACAATGATCGTGCAGTTGCCTTTGGCCCGGATTGCACCCAAGGAAATCGCCGATGGGCTCTAAACGATTGCTGGTTGTAGATGATGAGCAAGGCATGCGCGAATTGCTGGAAATTATTTTCGGTAATGAAGGTTATCACGTTGACACCGCCGCAGATGTGCCCGAAGGGCAGTTGAAGTTAGAGAAAGCGCATTACGATGCCGTGATCACCGATCTGCGTATCGGAGCCGATCAGGATTCCGGCATGCAATTGCTCCGCTGGATCAGCGATCAAGGCATGAGCACGCCGGCTGTGATGATGACCGCGCACGGCTCTGTGGAAACTGCGATAGAAGCCATGAAACTCGGCGCGGCAGACTACATCATTAAACCGTTCAAGAATGACGAAATCAAATTCATCGTTCAACGCGCCATCGAACAAAGCGAAGTCATTCGGGAAAACGCCGCGCTGAAGAAAGACCAGGCACGCCACGGCCAGGTCACCAACATGATTGGCACCAGTCAGGCCATTGAGCAAGTACGCGATATGATTCGGCGAGTCGCCGTGCTACCCAGCACCATCGCGATTCAGGGTGAAAGCGGGACCGGTAAGGAACTCGTTGCGCGCGGTATTCACCAGCTCAGTGAACGTGCCGAAAAACCCTTCGTCGCCATCAACTGTGGCGGCATTCCGGAAAATCTACTGGAAAGCGAATTGTTCGGGCACAAACGAGGCGCATTTACGGGTGCCGTGGAAGACAAAGATGGCCTATTCCTTACGGCGAACGGCGGCACCCTGTTTCTGGACGAAATCGGGGAGATGCCTCTTTCATTGCAAGTAAAGTTATTGCGTGTATTGGACAACAGCATCATCACCCGCCTTGGCGGCACCGAATCAATCGAAGTCGATGTCCGGATTGTATCGGCCACAAACCGCGACCTCGAAAAGATGTCCCAAGAAGGCGGGTTTCGCCAGGACCTCTACTACCGGCTCAACGTGATTCCCATTCTCATGCCAACCTTGCGTGAACGTGGCGACGATATTCCCCTGCTCGCGCAACATTTCGCGCGATCCTACAGTGAAAAACTTGAACTCCCGAATCTCGAAATCTCCGACGACGTGATGGCCATATTGATTAAATACGATTGGCCGGGCAATGTACGCGAGTTGGGAAACGTGATGGAACGCGCCGTGGCGTTGTCGCAAAAAGGCCAGATGGAGGTAACCGATCTGCCTGCAAATCTGCTCGGTTTCGTCCCCGAATCCAATAAAGTGCCAACCAATCTTCCAGCAGATGGTCTTGATTTGGAAGAACTCGTTGAGCAACTTGAGATTGACTTAATCCAGCAGGCTCTTGGAAGGACAAACGATTCGCGAAAAAAATCCGCTTCATTGCTCGGGCTTAGCACACGTTCGTTTCGCTATCGCCTACAAAAATATGAATTGGACGGAGACGCTCCCGAAGAGTAACAGACGGGCATCACCGAAGGATGTCGATGCTCTTTGTCGCAGTCATTCCCGTAAGCACATCGCGTACTTCAAGCGTATACCGTCCCGGCGTCTCGTTCAGCGCAATCGGAATGTAGGCCCTTCCTTTCCCATCCACGCAGGCGATCTGGGTTCGATAGTACTCGATTGATTCTTCATTGGGATCACGTAGCCGAACAAGAATCCAGTGTTCTTCCGGCAGCGCGTCGAACGTTTTCACTTCAACCGAAAACGATAGTCGCTGTCCGGCTTGCAAAACATTCGGGCCGTCCAGAATGAGTCGACTGACGCGATAAGGAAGCATCGAGACAAGCCCCACGCCCCGCTCGTCAAATTGAAGTCGCGGCTTTTTCACGCTCAATAATTCTCCGGCGATCATGTCGTAGGCCCAATGGCCGTCTGCTAGCACTAACTCGGGCTTTACCCTTCGACCATCTGGCTCTCGAATGGCCGCCACTATCGTCGCCGCGCCATAGTGAAATCGGAACCAATCGACACGCGCATCGGATTGAAGCGATTTCTTCAATGCAGGCGCTTGAGTCGGAAGATGAAGTTTTTTGGAAAGCTCGCTCAATGTCTCCGCGAGATTTACCTCGTCATCAATGCTCCAATTCGATGCAGCACGCACCTTAAATTGGTCGGGCGCAACAACACCGTGCTCATTCAAGACTCCCGTACCCTCGCTGACACCTAACACGCCGCCATCTTTTTCGAATCGCTCAAAAATCGCGATTTCCTCAGCACTCAACGCCGGCGCATGCGGAATTAGAACCAACGCATACCGGGACAGACCAGTTTCCATCAATTGCTCGTAAGACACGAAATCATAGAGAAGATTCCCTTCGCGAAGCGCATCGACGAGTCGCGATTGACGCGCCTGCATCACCTGGCGACCTTCCTTGTCGGAGGCATGCAAACTTGCAGCGTTCTCGTATACCGCGACATCAGCTGAATCGGTCTTCGCCTGCAGGAGCAACGTATCGTAACCATCGCGTATCGCAGACAACGACTCCGAGAACTCGGACAATGTATTTCCCGCATACATTTCAACGGGTTCGGGAGTCTGGATAACCTCCATTCGGTTGAAAACCGATCGCCACGGCCATTGTGCTGGATTCCCAAAATCATCTGACCCTATCTGCACACCGACCCTCGCATTAAAGGAGGAATACGACCGCAGTTTCGCAAGTGATACCGGCGAAGCCAAGGCGACGTTCAATTGGGATAGGGCCATAAGGGGCGAGAAAACAGGTGTCGGTGCCGACAGACTGATCGCTGAATGAATGCCAGCATCAAATTCGCGAAGGTATCCTGACACATCCGCATAAGCACGCGCGTGGATATCCATTCGACTTCGAAAATAGTCCACCTCTGCCGCGTGGGGTGACTCTGAAACAGGTGCATCGATTTCGCCCCACGTTGCGTAGTTCGATTGCCAACTACGATTCAGCGCGTCCAAATTCGGGTAATAGCGCTGCAAATCACTACGAAACGCGGCACGACACGTGGCAGAATCGCAGGCATCGGAAAATGCAGGGATGCCCTCTGGTTCTAACAACATCGTGTAGGCAACACCATGCGTCCGCGCCCACACCGACCAGTCCGCCGCCCGCTCGTATTGAGCCTGCTGCCACTCAAGACTGGTCAAACACGGTACACGCGTTGTCGCGGCATCCGGGGAAATACGCGAGAAAGCGTCGAAGGTAACGATCGTGTCCAGATTGGATTCGATAGCTGCCGTATCCACCCAAGCCGCATTGCCAACGACAAGCCCATTTAAACCCAGCGCGCTCAGCTCCCTGAACCGTCGATAGCTTTCCGGCTCATTGAGCGCCATGTCATTGAGTATCCAGTGCAATCCCGAACGAGTGGGCCGCTCGACGACAAGTTGCGTTCCCGCGTAACTCGCCTGCCGTTTATACCAATCATCCGGCAGTCCGACGGCGTTCTCGAGAAGATAGATGTCCAGTTTGAGCGAAGCCGTCAACGCGTCCGTCCATCCGAATCGCGCTTTCACCACATTGCCATTCGGATTCACCGGCACGACTTTGAACGCCACTACGCGATCAAAGGTATCCCTGAGAACAAGATGGGCAAAGGTCTGCGCTGGCGTAAACAAATTCTGTCGCACGGAAAATTCGACTTCAATCGAGTCATTGGGAGAGACAAGTGTTTTACTGAAGGCCACCTCTTCAAGCATTGGCCAAATGTTCGCGTAAATGCCGATGCTGGCCCAATCGCTCACATCATTTTTGTGACTGAGCCAAAGATCGATGCAGGCATCACCGCGCCCGAGGGGCAAGTAGAAATGCACCTGAGTGGCTCCCTTCGGAATTTGCAGCAGCTCAGGAACCTCCCACTGCACGTCTCGAAAGGGATGCCGCACACGCAATGACACCGAGAGAGGAACCGAAGCAGGCTCGGTCAATTGCAATTGAAAAACGCCCGTCGTGGACCGCAAACGCACATCGTTCATGTATTGCATGTACTTGGCCGGTATTTGAGGCGGAATTTCCTCAGCACTCGGCAACTCTTCCTCCAGTCTCTCCAGTTTCTTGATTCGCGCTGGAGCATCGAAGGCCACCGCCCACAACAACGCACGTATGACTTGGCCGACGTGATAATCGTAAGGCAAACGCGCATCGATACCACGAAGATGAGTGACCGGGATCAATCCGTGGTGCAGCGAAGAAGCCGGACTCACCCCGTAGGCCACGCGACCCTGACCATGAGAGCCGACCTTCCAGGTGAAGGCCGTGCCGGTAGCAAGCACTTGAGGGGGAATCGCTACATCGGGATTCAACGATGCCGGCGTGGGCAACAAGGAATACGGAACGGTAAGCAACCCGTCATTGCTGTCTGCATTCGTCTCCAACAAGACCAGCCCTGAACCCTCCTTGACTCGATCAAGAAAACTTTGACGATCGCCATCGGCCAAATTGTTCCAAACGCCGACGCTGACGATGAATGCGTCCGATCGCAAAAGATCACTCTCCGTGAAAAATCTCTCGCCCGATTCAACGACTTCAAAAACCGAATTCGCATCAATTTGCCACGCGATCTCGTGTGCATCCCCCAATTCATGCTCGTTCACCACAAAGAGCAGTTGAGGCGTGGAACCAGCAAGTGATTGCGCCCAACGGCTGTGGAATTTCGAAAACTGTCGCGGAGAATCGAACTCGGCAGCATAGGTGCTTACGCAGAAGATGACACCAAACACCACGAACAGCAGTGTGCGTGACACACGGATATTTAATCGGGTGGAACGCACCTTAACTGTTCCCTCTCAAAACCATATTAAGCAGACTACCAGTGTACACAGTTCGGCTCGGAAAATCTCCATCTGCAATTCATGAAAAGAGCGAATTTGGAAAAAGATGCCTCCGATTCGATATGCTACACTACAAGAAACGCAATGGAGCGGAAAAGTATATGGCTGACGAGATGTTTTTCTCGAAAGATGAGAAGTCCCTTATCCGGGGGAGTCGATCCGACCCTCGCACGGAGACCTGTCGCCCATGTGTCGTCGAGCTGGATAATGAATCGATCAACGGTGTCGTGCTCGATGTCACGCCACGCGGCATGCTCGTTCGTATGCTGGAACCAGTGGCCATTAATACCAACGTAACGGTGCAATTGATGCGAGACGAACAATTTCAGAAAAAAATGTCGACCCCCCACGTCGGTACAATCGTGCGCATCGAAGCAACATCGGATGGTTTCTACGATCATGGCCTGCACCTGGAAAAGAAGGCCATTCCAAAAGCGAGCCAACGACCCGTGTCTATATAAAAGTATGGCCACAATAAATTGTAAAAGAGGTAGCTATGAGCAAACCAAGTGTATTAATCGTCGACGACGAACCCGATATCGTCGCGCTGATTGAGCGCACACTGAAAAGCGAAGGCTTCGACGTGTATACCGCCTACGACGGAATCAGTGCGCTCGACATCGCCGCCGTCGACAAACCACAAGTGATCGTGCTCGATATCATGATGCCCATGATGAGCGGTTACGAGACCTGCATACAGCTCAAAGCCGATCCCGAGACACGGTCCATACCGGTGATCTGCCTGACCTCTGCGCACAGCCAAGACGTACGCGAGAAAGCACAAAAAGCCGGGGCCCAGGCGCTGCTCATCAAACCCATCATGCCACAGGAATTGGTCGCCCAGATCAAACGATACCTGCCCGGCGGAGAACGACACAGCGACTAACGACCCCTGCCGACTGGAATCAATCCAAGCTCCCGCGCTATAATGCCCTCACCAAACACGCCCGCCTTCTCAGCGCGGAGGATTAGCATAATTGGTAATGCACCGGTCTTGAAAACCGGCGACTTCGGTCTTGTGGGTTCGAGTCCCTCATCCTCCGCCATTTTTATTTACCCTTTGTTTTCAGCCGTTTTTCACGATTATCTTGTCATCTCTCCTTCGAGGCGCATCCGCATCTTGACGTACAGGGCACACTCAGGGTGTAACTTGGCGCAAATAACTACGAACTGCGATAATAATCCCCAATAACTGGAAACAAACGACAGTATTTCGGGGGAAGTATGCCAACTATCCATAAGCGATACACGAAATCCGGCGATATTCGCTACAGGGCACAAA
>JAYGCN010000079.1:0-2157 GCA_046583315.1 Candidatus Hydrogenedentota bacterium | reverse complement strand
CGACATGAGCCGCGAATACCGCGTCATGACCGCGTTGCATCCCGTCTATCCTCCCGCACCCAAGACGCTTCTGTTCTGCGACGACCAGAGCATCATGGGCGCCGACTTCTACGCCATGGAACGCATCACGGGCATGATTCTGCGTAAAGATCCGCCGGAAGCTTTTTCTGCAACCGAAGAACAAGTGCGCGGAGCCGGCATCGCGATGGCGGAGAACCTGGCAACTTTGCACGCAGTCGACTGGAAAGCCGCGGGACTCGATTCGCTCCAGAAAAAAGGCAGCTCCTTCATGCGTCGTCAGGTCGAAGGCTGGGCCAGACGGTATGAGGGATCGAAGACACACGACCTTCCCGAACTGGAGGAGGTACTGAAGTGGTGTCTCGATCGCATTCCCGAAGATTCCGGCGCGGTGGTCGTGCATAACGATTACAAATTCGACAACATGATGCTGGATGTCAACGACATCACCAAGATTGTCGGCGTGCTGGACTGGGAAATGTCCACCATCGGCGATCCACTTTTCGATTTGGGCTGCGCACTGAGTTACTGGACCAATCCCGACGAGCCCGACGGCTTGTCCACCACCAACTGTTTCCTGCAAAAGATGCCCGGCTCCATCACCCGCGACGAGTTTCTCGAGATCTACGCGGCCCGCTCCGGTCGCGACGTGTCCAACATGAATTACCATCTCGAGTTTCAAATCATCAAACTCGCCGTCGTGTTGCAACAAATCTACTACCGCTACCACCACGGCATGACCGACGACGAACGTTTTGCAGGCATGCTCGACGGCGTCAAACTGCTCTCTATACGTGCCGGAATGTTCATCGAGTCCGGGGGAATCTAGAGCGCGATATTGGCCAATGCAGCGTAGATAAACGTAGCGGGCAGTGTCATAAATCCGTGGACGGGTCCACTAAGAAATGCGAGATAAATGAAATCACGGATGCGAAAATCCAGGGTGTTCATGACGATGAGAATGGCAGCAAACCCGCCGCAAATCGTAGCTAAGATGATAGTTAAAAGAGAAGCGATGGGGTCTATATCTGAAGCGAAGTAGAGCACCGCGAAATATGCACTTGATCCAATAAAGAGGCAGAAAACGCAGAATCCGATTGTAATACAGTCTCCTTTCCAATCTCCGCTTGGCAGCCGATTGGTCAAACTCAGGACGAGATAGAAGCTCAAGAATAATCCCGCGACCCGCATACCTGCGACCATGATCCAATAGGTGATCGTTGCCCATTGAGGAAGCATGGGAAGCTGCTCGGAGGCATTTGGGTCTGCAACGATTGGAGAGCTGGGAGCCGTTGGCGGTCCCTCGAACCCCATGGTGATGACAGCAATGACGGTAACGGCGATCACCGAGAATGCCATCCAATAAATCATATGTCGAAAGCCTTTGGATTCGGGATCCCGAAACCAGGGTATCTCCTCCATGGGCCCTTCGGGAATTTCGGCATTCACCGACCCCGTCCAGTCCTTCATCGCCGTCACCGGATCGGGCGCGACCGTGGGCTTATTCAGAATGCGGTCCGGAATGGTTTCCGTCGCCTGACTCGAACAGATGTAACACATCGCCTCACCATTGATGTTCTGCTTGTCCCAATCTCCGCGATAGGGATTTCCGCACTTCGGGCAGGTCTCCGCATTTTGGACATTTTGATACGCGTTCGAGTGCTCCGGATCTTCATAACTCCGAATCAACGAGGCATCAGGCGCAGGCGGCGCATCGGCATCCACTTCCTCTTCATCGTCATCTTCAAACGCACTCGGATTATACTGCGGCTCGTCCTGAATCTCCGGTGTCGCCTTGGGAATAGCGGAATACGATACCGACGGTCTTAGGTCTTCCTCGTCACCATCCTCAAAGGGACTACTCGACAGGGAAGGGGTTTCAATCCGGTCCGACTTCGGTGAGGATGTATCAAATTCAGGCACCGTACGCGGCCCAGGTTTGTTCTGCGACGTGTCAATCATCGCGCCGCAATGGATGCACTCCACCCGACGACCGATTCTCTCCTTCGGCAGGAACATCTCGTAACCGCACTCGCAGGTTATGTAGCCGTCATTCGACATTGATGCCTAAACCGGCCGTTCGCCCTCAATCGTGACCCGGTGCATTTCGCGGCGCTGACCGTGATAATCATTCAGCGC
>JAYGCN010000323.1:0-3663 GCA_046583315.1 Candidatus Hydrogenedentota bacterium | reverse complement strand
GTTCGAGTTGTATGATCTGGGTAAGGATATCGGGCAGACGGAGGACCTGGCGGGGTCGGAACCGGGGATCGTGAAGGGGTTGTCGGATGTGATGGCCGAGATTCATAAGGGTGTGATTGGGGAAGGGCCGTATTGGGAAGGACTTTGGGAACGCTAAGTGCCCTTCTTTTCTTTCTGGGAAGAATGGAAAAGGAGCAAAAGAAAGACTGATATTGAAGGACTATAGTTCTTTGGTCATGAAGGTGCTGTTGGGGTCTAAAGTGTAGTCGGCGAAGGGGTCGCAGTAGGTGAATCCGTGGTTGGCGTAGAGGGTTCGTGCTGGTTTGAAGGCGTCCATCGAGCCGGTTTCTAGGCTGAGTTTTTGGTAACCGCGCGCCTTGGCTTCGTCGAGGATGTGTTGGAGTAGTTTTGAGGCGACGCCTTTTCGCAGGTGGGCATCGGCGGTGCGCATGGATTTAATTTCGCTGTGATACTGGCTGAGTTGTTTGAGCGCACCGCATCCGAGCAGCTCGTCGCCGTCCCAGATGGTCCAAAAGGTGATTTCGGGTCGTTTGAGTTCTTCGTGGTCAAGCGCGTGGATGCTTTCGGGCGGTGAGTGCAGCGTCATGCTGTTGAGGTGTTCGCTGAGCAGTTCGGCAACTTGCGGGGTGGACGGGTCGTCTTGTTTGATTTGCATGGTGAATCGAGTATGCATCGTTTTCCAGGGTAGATCAACAGCCATTTTGTTCGGCTGGGCTTGCTTTTTGTTGACTTGGCTGGCTGAATATTGCATGGTAGATACTTAAAGTGATTTCAGCAACGTGAAGGAAGCAGGAAGCATGTCGTCATCGAAGAAAATCAATATTACTCGCCGTTCATTTCTGGGTCGGGCCGTATTAAGTAGCGGGGTCGTGTTGGCCCCGAATATACTGACCGGGTGCGCGACGAATGGGTCGTTCAGTGCGCATTCGGTGCCGCGAAAGTCGCCGAACGAGCGGGTGACGATGGCGGTGATTGGCGTGGGGAATCAGGGTATGAATGATCTTCGCGGATTCATCTCGGATGAGCGTGTGCAGATTGTGGCGGTGTGTGATGTGTGCAACTATGACGCGACGGGCTATTGGGCAGGCAAACCGGGCGGTCGTGATTATGGGCAGAATGAGGTGAACGAGTATTACGCTTCCAATACGCGCTCGGGTAATTACAAGGGCTGCGATGCGTATAACGATTTCCGCGAGGTGATGCAGCGTGACGACATTGACACAGTGCTGATTGCGGTGCCGGATCATTGGCATGCGATTCCCGTGGTGGCGGCGGCGCGTGCGGGCAAAGATATTTATGCTGAGAAACCGCTGTCGCTGACGATTTCGGATGGGCGGATCATGAGCGACGCGGTGCGCGATAATAATCGGATATTTCAGACGGGTAGTCAGCAACGATCGGACGCGCGATTCCGCAAGGCCTGCGAACTCGTGCGCAATGAATATATCGGGAAGCTACACACGGTGAAGGTGGGACTGCCGAGTGGTACTCCGGATTATTCGAAGCGCGCGGCGTTGACGGAGACGATTCCGGTACCTGATGGTTTTGATTATGAGACATGGCTGGGTCCTGCGCCGAAAGCGCCTTATTCTCCGGCGCGTACGCACGTGAACTGGCGTTGGGTGCTCGATTATTCGGGCGGTCAGCTGACGGACTGGGGCGGTCATCATCCAGATATTGCGCAGTGGGGCATGGGCACGGAGGATACGGGGCCGATTGCGGTTCGGAATGCGCGGGCGACCTATGCAGATCATCCGATTTATGACACGGCGGTGGATTATTCGTTTGAGTGTGAATATAAGAACGGTGTGAGCATGATTGTGTCGAGTAAGTCCCGGAGCGGCGTGACCTTTGAGGGTACTGAGGGCACGGTCTGGGTGGATCGCGGTCGAATTGAATCGACACCGGAGGGATTGGTGGATGCGGAGATCAAGGAGAACGAAATTCATCTCTACGACAGCCGTAATCATGCGCGGAACTTTATCGATTGCGTATATTCGCGTGAACAGGCGATCGCGCCGATTGAGACCGCGCATCGTTCGATAACCATTGCTCATTTGGGTAACATCGCGATGAAATTGAATCGTGATCTGAAGTGGAACCCGAAGAAGGAAGTATTTATAGGCGACGATGAAGCGAATGGTAAATTGTCGCGTCCCTATCGTGGGCCTTGGAACTTAATGTAAAGGATAATGGATGGGGCTAATTCCCCGGGAGGTGCGGCGGTGGCTGGCGGATGTTTATTTTGCAAAATTGTTGCGGGGGAGATCCCGTGTGACGAGGTGTATTCCGACGAGGATGTGTTTGCGTTCCGGGATATCAATCCGGCGGCACCTACGCATATTCTGATCATCCCCAAGAAACATATTTCGTTTATGCCGGATGCGGAGCCGGAGGATGAGGCGTTGATGGGTAAGTTGTTATTGAAGGCGAATGAGATCGCCGAGCGGGAGGGTCTGTCGGATGATGGCTTTCGCTATGTGATCAATACTCGGGGTCATGGGGGGCAGACGGTGCATCACGTTCATCTGCATATCCTCGGTGGTAGACAGATGGTATGGCCTCCAGGTTGAACCGCCCTTACCTTTCTTTTGGGAAAAAGAAAGGTAAGGGCAAAGAAAACCGACGGATACTTCGTATCCTCAATGAGTGGATACAGGGATTGTTATAAATGATCGATGTAAATACACAGCTTTGTGGGGTGATTGGGAATCCGGTGGGGCATTCGTTGTCTCCGGCGATTCATAATGCGGGTTATGCCGCACAAGGACTGAACTTCGTGTATCTGGCCTTTGAAGTGTCGGATGTGAAGTCGGTACTGGATGGCATGCGTGCGATGCCGAATTTTCGTGGGTTAAGTGTGACCATTCCGCATAAGTTGGCGGTAATTGAGCATTTGGATGAAATTGATCCCTTGGCAGAGAAGATCGGTAGCGTGAATACCATCACGAATGATGGTGGCAAGCTGATCGGATCGAGCACGGACGGTCCGGGTACGTTGATGGCGTTTGAGGATGCTGGTTTTAACTTGTCCGGCAAGCGGGTACTGATGTTGGGTGCCGGTGGAGCGGTGCGTGCGGTGGCCTTTGCGATGGCTGAGGTCGTCGGGGATGGATGTGTGACTTTGGCGGGTCGTAATCTGGAACGCGTGGAGCCGTTGGCGCAGGAATTACAATCAAAGACGGACGCGCGGATTCATGTCGGGCATTTGGTGAATGAAATCGCGACCTTGGTGCCGCAACATGATGTGATTGTGCAGGGTACTCCTATTGGAATGCATCCTGAGTCTGTTGGGCAGTCGTGTGTGCCGGAGGGTTTGTTGAGAGCGGGTCACGTCGTGTTCGATATGGTGTACCGTCCCTTACGCACGAAACTGATTGAGGATGCCGAAGCGGCGGGGTGTCAGGTGATTCTGGGATCCGAGATGCTCGTGCAGCAGGCGGCGGTTCAGTATGGGACGTGGACAGGGATGGACGCGCCGGTGGATGTGATGCGAAAAGCCTTCCTGGCTGGTTTGACAGAATAATTCCGGTTTAGACACATGTTTTGCTATGGGAATTTCATGTCACCTTTCTGGCCCTGCTGTGTCTTGCTGGCATTAGGATGTGGAAAGGAATTCACTACTCGGCTATACTGCGGAAC
>JAYGCN010000317.1:0-53935 GCA_046583315.1 Candidatus Hydrogenedentota bacterium | reverse complement strand
AAATAAAAGGAAAAACAATACATCTTCTTTCCCAATATTTTGCTACCGTCAAAAATGGAACAGCTCATTGCCACATAGCAGAAATTCAATCTCCGCAATTTCCTGATGCCATTCAGGCGATACAAAGCCCTCGACACCAATGAATTAAACTAAAACGTAAGGCGGGTCCGAACTTGAACCCATCGTACAGCCTGTGTTTGCCAAACACCGATTCTCTTCCTGAAATCACAGGTAGAAAATCAAACCAGCGCAGCCCCAGGCAAGAACGACTCACAACCTTGTCTAAACAGGTACTGATAGACAGTAGAGCCGTGTCATCTAGGTGATCCTAATATACAAAAAGTTAAAAAAATATACAATCCCCCTAAAAGTTGTAAAACAGCGAGATTGTGTGAGGGCAAAAAGGTAAAATTCAATAAAAAACGGTCTATATTGGGTAAATACTGACAAGTATAAGATTTTTCGAAATAAATATTTGCCCAAACGGTGAATATGTACTCAAAATAGGTTATAAATTATAAACACCAAATATACCGTATATACTGTATACCATTAACTTATATACACTACGTATATTTAGTAAGAAGGTCAAATGTAGTAAGAAGGTCAAATGTTAGAAATTATGTACTTGTAGAGGTAATTTTGTTTTTTCGACTAAAGACAAGTTTGGCTCAAAAGTGCTCAGATTGGTGAATAGTTAATAAAACTGATTCAGGTGAATCTTGAACACTTTCCCGGCATTTCGAGCCGTGTGAACGGCATTGATAGAGTTCCAATAGTGTGGGGCAATAAGGGAATTGTACTGCTTTTATTGTACATTGGGGATATTTTATTTGTGGATGTAACACCCATAATTATGACGGCCGTTTTCTGAAATGACCGACATTTTTGAAATCGCTCAATATTTCAATCTATATCACCGTGAGTAAGGTAAGTTTGACAAGTTGTTGACAAAATGTGGATTAAGGCGTATATTACTAAGCTTGGGATCTGCGATTAACTAACAGTGAAAAGACATGATTGAGTCAAGTGAGTAATTCTTCTGGCTGGCCGTTAGTGAAGTGACAAAATGAAATCGTTGCCAAGTATATTTCTCCATCGATTGTGGTGTGTTTTTGTATTCGTCACCACGACTATAAGTTCGTCGTTGTCTTATGCATCCAGTGGGATATGTTCCACATCCGACGTGTATACAGATTCATTTACGATTAACTATACTACGGCAGAATCGGACGATGTCTTTATTCTTGGGATTGAAGATAACCTTTGTTTTGGCTCAGGAATTAACGGCGATTATTATGACGATACGGGACTTGGACCGGATAATGTTGTTACATTTACCTATGTAGAGGATAGCCAGGACGTTATTCTAACGTTGCAACCTGATTCGGATGATCTCGCGATTTATATCGTTACCGATTGTGATGACGTGGACGATTCCTGTGTATGGGTTTCTGACGGTGGAGTCGCCGGCGAGACTGAAACTATTGTGTTTGATGCTGTTGCAGGGGTGAATTACTACATTATCGTTGATGGCTACCTTGGTGCGGCCGGTTCATATCAACTCGACCTGGAGGTGCAGGTTCATGGCCCACCTGAGGTGGTTTATGTGGATCTAAATGCCCTTCAGCAGGGCGATGGCACACAGGCGTCTCCGAATAACACGCTGGGCGTTGGGTTGCTCAATGTGGGTGTTGGGGGGATTATCCGATTTGTCGGTCACTTGTCCGCGACTTCGAGTAATGAGACTTTTACAGGTGGTTCGAAGATCAACGCGAGAATGACGCTTGAGGTTAATCCTGCGGCTTCGGGTGGTGTGAGCATTGGTGGAGTGGTTTCCCCGGATGTCGCTCCTGATGCTGCTCCGATGGCCGAGGACACAGAGGGGACCGTATCGGGATATGTCACTCGAGGGGAGCGATAGCGAGGTTATCAGCCCCGTTAATTATTGACAGGTGGATTGCGTCAATATCCTATGCTTGATCTTTGCTTCCTTGCGTGCTATTTTCTATGAATAAAGAACATATCCAGAAATCAATTATATCCGTATCCGGGAGGCAATGACATGTCAGACACCAAGAAGAATTTACACATAAATCGCCGTGACTTTATGAAGACATCGGCGGTCGCGGGTTCGGCGATGTTGGCTTCGAGCGCGGGGACTGCGAATGCGGCTGATGATGGATTGATTCATCGGAATGAACAGCCAGATAAGATGTCGTATACAAAACTGGGACGGACGAACTTCATGTGCAGCAAGTTAGTCTTTGGCTGCGGCGCTGCACTTGCCGGAGGCCGGGCGGTTCGACTGCTTGAGCGCGCGTTTGACAATGGTGTCAATCATTATGACATCGGATACGATGATTATTATAAGGGTTCCGAGAAAGCAATCAAGGAGTTTGCGAATCGGCATCGCGACGAAATCTGGATCACCTCGAAAGCGCCTGCACGCGGCGGTATCGGTGTGGGCACGGATCTGAAATATACGGTTGCGATGGCGAAGGCCGATGCTACGTTCTGGACCAAAGAAATCGACAAGAGTCTGTCACACATGGGCATCGACTATGTGGACGCGTATTACCTGATGATGGTGGGCAATCCTGAGGCGATACGTTCGGAAGAACTCCGCAATGCGTTTCTGAAGGCGAAAGAAGCGGGCAAGGTCGGGCACTGGGGCATCAGCACGCACCTGCGCGCGCATGAATGTCTTGAAGTTGCAATTGAAACTGATTGGTATGACTTGGCGATGGTGGCGATTACTCCAGCGGGCTGGTACGACACGGTCACATCCAAAACAGTTTCGGACCGGGGCTCGATGAAAGATTTACGGCCCTTCCTGGACAAGGCACGCAAGGCAGGCATTGGTCTCGTGGGTATGAAGGCTGCGCGCCATATTGCTCTGAACCCGTATGAAGGCATGGCCGCGGGTGTATTGGGCGCCACAGGCGCTGATCCTTCCATGTACGATGCCCATTACAGCGAGAAATTGATGAAATCTGGATTGAATCCGTTCCAACGTACCTACGCGTATCTCGTCGAGAATGGAATGGACGTAGTGAATTCGGATATGCAGAATTTCAAGCATTTTGAAGAGAACATCATAGCGGCCCGTGATGCCCATACGTATTTCGCTTGATCGCGCGCGATTTTGAAATGGTAGTGTGGATTCTGGCGGGCTGAACCCATGCTCAAAGCATTGTCGATACTGAAGGATCCGCTGATCCAGTTCGTGCTGATCGGTGCTGCGATATTCGTGCTCTACGGATTTTCGCAGACGGCTGAACAGTCACGTATGGACAGTCGCATTGTCGTTGATGCCCCTACACAAGCGTGGATCTACGACAATTTCAAGAAGCAGTTTCGCCGTCCGCCGTCTCGTCTTGAAATGGTTGCGCTTGTTGATGCCCATATTGAAGCGGAAGTGAAGGTGCGTCACGCGCTGGCGATGGGCCTGGATGATCGGGATTCCATCGTGCGCCGTCGCCTGATGCAGAAGTTCGATTTTCTTTTTGGTGATGCGGCGGTGGATATCGTGCCGGAGAATGAGGTGCTGCAGGCTTGGTACGTGGCGAATGAGAGTGAGTTTCTTGCGCCGTCGACGATCAGTTTCAGCCAGGTCTATTTCAGTCCCGATAAGAGGGAGTCGGCTTCGTCTGATGCGCAGGCGGCACTTGTCGCTCATTCAGAGGATTCGAAACCGCGAGGCGATTCTTTTCCGTTTGAAGTCGAATTCGATCGGGCGACTTGGGCCGAAGTGCGAAATGTTTTGGGGCCTGAATTCGCCGAGGCCGTTTTTGCTGCGCCGTTGTCTGAGTGGTCGGGCCCTATCCGGTCGGGACTTGGTACTCATCTGGTGTTCGTGAATGAGCTGGTGGAGGGGAGTCTGCCACCGTTTTTGGAGAATCGTGATGCTGTTCTTCAGCGTTGGCGTGAAGCGGAGAGTAAGAATATCCTTGAAGACCTTATTGTTGAGCTGGAGTCTCAGTTCGAAATTGACGTTGATGAAGAGTCGCTTCAGCAGTTCGAATACGGGCCGGACGATAGGGTTGCGCTGCCATGACGCGCGGAATTTTTCTTGTGGTGGCCTCGTTGATGGTTTCTGTGGTTTCGGTCGCCCATGAAGTACGTCCTGCTTTGTTGAAGGTGACTGAGGTGGAACAGGGCCGGTATCGGATTCATTGGAAGGTGCCGGCGATGGGTGATCAACGATTGGCGATTGACCTGGTTTTTGCGGAATCCTTCGGACTTGATGGGGAGCGGGTGGAGGGATTCGCTTCGGGCGCTTCTGTTCGTTCATGGACCATCAAGGGCGAGCGGGGTCTGGCGAATACTGAGATTCATTTCACGAATCTTTCGGCAACGATGATTGATGTGCTGGTTCAGGTGACGTTTTTGGATGGCCGTTATTACACGGGGCTTGTGCGGCCGAGTTCGCCTGTATTCCATATTCCCGATCGCGATGGAGGGGTGTCTGTATTCAGAAGTTACCTTGCATTAGGCGTGGAGCATATTCTGTTCGGCTGGGATCATCTTTTGTTTGTTGCGGGTATGATACTTCTGGTAACCGGAACGCGGCGTTTGCTCTGGGCGATTACGGGGTTTACGTTGGCGCACAGCATTACGCTTGGGTTGGCGGCGTTGGATGTGATTCAGGTGCCGGGCCCGCCGGTGGAGGCCATCATCGCGTTGAGTGTCGTTTTGCTTGCGGTTGAATCGGCGCGGTATCGGCAGACGGGAATTGAGACGCTTGCGGTGCGATCGCCGTGGTTGGTGTCGGTGGTGATTGGCTTGGTGCATGGCCTTGGTTTTGCGGGCGCGCTTAGTGAATTTGGTTTACCGGCTCATGCGCGGACGGTGTCTCTGCTCGCGTTTAATCTGGGTGTCGAAGCGGGTCAGGTGTTGTTTATTTTGGTGTTATTGTTGGTGGGCGCTGGCCTGCGGCGACTTAAATTTCCGTATACGGCTCCTCTGCAATTCGCGTCGATCTGGTTTATCGGTATCTGCGGCTCGTATTGGCTGGTTGAGCGTGTTGTTGGCTTTTATCAGTAGGATTGAGTGTGTTTTACGGTGAGGGAGTGTTTGGGGTAGAATCGTAGTTTCATCAAACTCTGGAGGTTGCGCCATGAAGATGTTTGGAAGAGTTTTTGTCGTTGTTTTGGTCGCGGGCATGTGCAGCACGGTAATGGCGCAGGCAGATCGAAAACCTTTGTTTGGTGAGTTGCACATTCACACGGGCTGGTCTTTTGATGCCTATGTGTTTGGAGTGCGCGCGACGCCGGATGATGCCTATCGATTCGCGAAGGGGGAGCCGCTGCAACACCCACTTGGGAAAACGTATCAGTTGACGCGTCCACTGGATTTTATGGCGGTCACGGATCACGGTATCTATTTGGGTGTGTTTGCGCGCATGGGGGACAAGTCGCATCCACTTTCAAAACACGAACTGGCTGATCGGGTGAATGATCCCGATCCGGATATCGCTTCGTCGGTGTTCATGGATCTCATAAGGGCTTCGGCTGCAGGCAAGCAATTCGCGGGCCTGACCAATCCTGAAGTGCAGAAGGAAGCCTGGGAAAGCATCGTTGAATCGGCGAATCGGCACAATGATCCTGGAAAATTCACAACCTTTGTGGCGTATGAATGGACGAGTACGCCGGATCGGCAGAACCTGCATCGCAATGTGATTTTCAGGGGGGACGACGGCCCCGTACCCTTTACCCGGCTCGATTCGCAGAAACCGGAGGATTTGTGGAATTGGCTGGATAACATTCGGGTGGATGGGTATGAGGCGTTCGCGATTCCGCACAACTCGAATCTTTCCGATGGACGTATGTTTGAGCGGGAGACGAGTGAGGATATGCCGTTCACGCGTCGTTATGCTGACCAGCGCAATCGCAATGAGCCGCTGGTAGAAATCACGCAGGTGAAGGGGACTTCGGAGACGCATCCGATTTTGAGTCCGAATGATGAATTCGCGGATTTTGAACTCGTTGAGCAGCGCGTGGCGACGAGCATTCAGATTACGAGCTTCAAGGGCAGTTATGTGCGCGATGCGTATCGCACGGGTCTGGAATTTCAGGATACGGAGGGATTTAATCCTTTTCGTTTTGGCATTGTGGCTGCAACGGATAGTCATACGGGTATTTTGCCTATTTTGGAAGAAACGTATTCGGGTAAAGTCGGCAAGCTGGATGGTTCGGCCGAACGACGTATGTTAAAACCGCCGATAACGATGGATTATCGCAAGTTTAGCGCGTCTGGTCTGGCGGGGGTGTGGGCGGAAGAGAATACGCGAACGAGTATTTATGATTCGCTTCGACGTAAGGAAACCTGGGGCACGAGTGGGCCGCGTATCAAGGTTCGGTTTTTTGGTGGCTTTGATATGGATGATGTAAAGCCGGGCTCGGATGGCTGGGTGGCGGCGGCGTATGCGAATGGCGTTTCGATGGGTGGTGAATTGAAGGCGGACGATACTGCCGGCGCTCCGACTTTTGCGGTGTGGGCGATTAAGGATGCTGAGAGTGCGAATCTTGATCGTATTCAGATTGTAAAGGGCTGGTCGGAGAAGGGTGTCAGTCAGGAGCATGTCTACGATGTTGCGTGGTCGGATGATCGTGTACCTGATTCGAAGACGGGCAAAGTGCCGGCTGTGGGCGATACCGTGAATCTGGATACCTTGGAGTATACGAATGTTATTGGGGCGGTGGAACTGCAGGGAACGTGGACGGACCCGAATTTCGATGCATCGTTGAACGCTTTTTATTACGTACGTGTGCTGGAGATTCCGACGCCGCGTTGGAGCTCGTTTGACGCGAAGGAACTGGGCATTGCGCATCCCGAAGATCTGCATGCCACGATTCAAGATCGCGCGTACACGTCACCGATATGGTACGACCATCACTAGTCGCGTGGGGTCAGGTATTTCGGGTTGGCGAGTTGGACTTTGTCGATGACGGTTTGTCGAAGGTGAGATAGTACGTCTTTGTGTTTATCGATCAGCTTTCCAGCGCGAATTTTCTCGACCAATGATTGATTGAGTTCGATCAGATTGCCTTTTTTACTCAACAATGCTTGAAGTCTTTCGTGTTCGGCCTTGTCCATGGTTGCTCCGTGTTCCATGGTGCGTTCGACGATGGCGAGCGCGTTGGTGGCGACGCGCATATGGAATGCGGGTTGACCCTCGAGTGTGGGGGCGACGTTGTTGATGAGATGTTCGCGCACGGCAGTCAGGAGCTCGGTTGCGGTGGGTCTATCGGTGGGCATGGTGTCGCTCCTTGTTTAATCGATCAGGTGCAGCAGATCGTATTCGGTTTCCGCGGTGCGCCTGCCTATTGCAGCGTGTTCCAATGATGGATGTGGTCCGTTGATATGCCTGAATCCCATGCCGATGCACATGACGCCCCAGCGCAGGGTGCCGAATACCATCCAGTAGTGAATCGTTTCGGCACTGGCTTCGCCACCGTTGGCATCTTCGTAACCACGCAACAGGTCTTCGATTTCGCCGAAGCCGCCGACGGGTTTTTTCATGTGTCCGTAACGCCAGGAGGGTACGCAGATCCAACCGAGGTCGCTCATGGGATTGCCGAGGTAGGCGATCTCCCAATCGAGCACTGCACGTAGACCCTCTTCGCCGACGATGATGTTTCCGTTTCTGAAATCGCCGTGCGCGAGGGTGTGTCGGGTACCCGCGAGTTCGACACGTTCTTTGAGCCAGCGCAATCCAAACTCGAATCCGGGGTAGGGGTGATCGTGCGATTGTAATTGTTCTCGTTGAAGGGCGAGTTGTTCGTTGATGCCCAATGTCTGGAGTTCGTCGGGGGCGTCGGAAATAGGGATGTTGTGTATGCGCGCGGCGGCTTGTCCGCATTCGTAGGCGAGATTCGTGCGCGCATCGGCGTAGGCTTTTTCGCGCAGAATACGTCGACCGAGTGTTTCGCCCTCAAGGCGCTGCATGACAAAGCCTTCCGTGGTGCGGTCGTCTTGTTCGAGATAGAAGGGGACTTCGGGTCCGGGTACACCGGCTTTTCGACTTAGTTCCAGGAGTTGGCCCTCGGTCGTGCGGCTAATGCCGGAATGGGCCGATGCGGTTTCCTTCGAAATCGTGCCGTCAGCCAAATAATTAACGGGGTCGCGTTTGAGGATGAGTGGAAGCAGGGTGCCTTCGCTGGTGGTAACATCGAATGACCAGGTTTCGCGACTGGCTCCGGCCGAAAGTTTTGCGAGACGTTGGACTCCAGCGACTTTTCCATAAATCTCGCGGACTTTGTCTTCAAGCACTGCCTGAAGTTGCTGCGTGGCATGATCTTTTTTCGGTGATTCGTGCATGCACCGATTGTACCTGCTTATGCCGCGAAATCCCAGTGACTTTAGCTTTCCTCAGCGTAGCGACGAAGCAACTGGCGCGCCAGGGAGGACATGTGGACCTGATCCGGGCCGTCGCCGACCTGAATGAAACGGGCACTTGCGTAGGCTTTGGGCAAGAATGTGTCGTCCGTGAAGCCTGCTGCACCGTGAACTTGTATGGCACGGTCTATTACGGTCGCGGCCATTTTGGGTACGACAATCTTCGCCGCGGCGATGAGGTCACGCGCTTCCCGGTTGCCGAGCCGATCCATTTGATCAGCGGCGCGGAGTGTCAGCAGTCGAGCCTGTTCGATTTCACAGAAGGATTTGGCGATGTCTTCACGGAGGGAGCCTTGCTCGGACAATTTTTTGCCGAATGCGGTACGACTCTCGGCGCGCTGACACATGAGTTCGAGTGCGCGTTGAGCCGAGCCGATGAAACGCATGCAGTGGTGTATGCGTCCGGGTCCAAGGCGTCCCTGGGCAATTTCGAATCCGCGGCCTTCACCCAATAACATGTTAGTCACCGGGACGCGCGCGTTGTCGAATTCGATTTCCGGGTGACCACCGGGCATGCCCATATAGCCGAAGGTGGAAATGTCGCGGACCTTGTTTACGCCGGGTGTATCTTTGGGGATGAGAATCATGGATTGCTGGACGTAACGATTTTCGTTGTGCGGGTCGCTTTTACCCATGACAATGGCAATTTTGCAGCGTTCGTTCGTGAATCCTGAGGAAAACCATTTGCGGCCATTGATGACGTATTCGTCGCCGTCGCGTTCGATTCGGCATTCGATGTTGGTGGCATCGCTGGAGGCTACGTGGGGTTCGGTCATGGAGAAGCAGGAGCGGATTTCGCCATTCAACAGCGGCGTCAACCATTCGTCTTTTTGTTCCTGTGTGCCGTAGCGTGCGAGTACTTCCATGTTGCCGGTGTCCGGCGCGGAGCAGTTGAAACATTCCGAAGCCCACGCGACGCGTCCCATGATTTCCGCAAGCGGTGCGTATTCCATGATGCTGAGTCCAGGTCCGTGTTCATCACCCGACATGAAGAGGTTCCACAGGCCTTCATCGCGTGCTTTGGCTTTCAGTTCATCCATGATCGGCGGCGTGGTCCAGCCTCCAGCCTCTTTAATGTGGTCGCCGTAATAGGGTTCCAGCGGATAAACATGTTTATCCATGAACGCGGTGATACGCGCTTGCAAATCCTGTACACGGTCACTGAACTGAAAATCCATGAGAGTTCTCCGGAGTGGTACTCGTTACTATTCTGAGTCTGCGCTTTCCAATACGATCAACAGCTCGCCGTTGGCTACTTGGTCGCCTTCCTGCACGTGTAATGCCGCTACGGTACCTGCTTCGGGCGCGGTGATCTGATGTTCCATCTTCATCGCTTCGAGAATCAACAGAACCTGCCCTTTTTCGACCGCGTCGCCGACAGAGACATAGGTCGCTTGCACGTTACCCGGCATGGGTGCGGAAAGACCGCCCGCAATGCCTTCGGAATCTGTGCTTGGGAATCGTGGCAGCTCAACAAGCTCGACGTCGCCGTTGAAACTGTGGATGAGCCAATGATTGTCGCTCTGAGTCACGGCAAAACCGCTACGGCGATCGTTGATCACCAGTTCGATCACATCGCCCTCGCGAGAATGAATCGATACCTCATATTTTTCATCGCCAACCGATACAGCGAATTTTCCGCTACGTTGGATTCGATAATCGACCTGAACTGTTTCTTCGCCATGGGTGTAGCTCACGCTTTCGGGTGGCATAACTGTGTTGCGCCAGCCGGAGGGGATGGTTCGCTGGACTCTGGCAATGTCTCTGCGCCGTCCTTGCGCCATCATGGTTGCGGCAATACCCGCCTCGACGAGTTCCTCGTTGGAAATTTCGCGCGTTGCTCCGGGGTTGATGCGTTCGATGAAGTCGGTGGTGGTGTCTCCCGCGAGAAACGCTGGGTTGCGCAAGGTGTTGACCAGGAAATCGCGATTCGTGGTGATGCCCTGGATGCGTGTGGTTTCCAATACGCGCGCCAGTCGAAGGGACGCTTCCTTACGGGTCGGGGCGTGCACGATGACCTTGGCGAGCATGGGATCGAATTCGATACCGATTTCGCTGCCGGATTCTACGCCCGAATCAAAACGTGCTTTGGCGGACGTGGATTCTTCCCACACGGTGACGGTACCGGGTGCAGGCAGGAAATTATTACTCGGGTCTTCGGCGTATACGCGCGCTTCCATGGCGTGGCCTGTTATCGTGAGATCACTCTGTTCGAAGCCCAATTCTTCGCCTTGAGCGACGCGCAATTGATCGCGCACGAGGTCGCGCCCGATAATTTCTTCGGTGACTGGATGTTCGACTTGCAAACGGGTGTTTACTTCAAGGAAATAAAATTCGTCGCCACACAACAAGAATTCTACCGTGCCGGCGGAGGCATACCCGATTGCTTTGGCTGCGGACACGGCCGCTTCGCCCATGCGTTCACGAAGTTCAGGCGTTACTGCCGAGGAGGGGGCTTCTTCGATGACTTTTTGATGCCGACGCTGAACGGAGCATTCACGTTCGAAACAGTGGACGACGTTGCCGTGGTTGTCGCCGAGAATCTGAATTTCCACGTGACGGGTGGAGGCCAGCCAGCGTTCGAGATAGACTGTGTCGTCGCCAAAAGAGGCGGCTGCTTCACGACGTGAGCTGTCAATCGCATCTTGCAACTCATCGGCGGACTCTACCACGCGCATGCCTTTACCGCCGCCGCCAGCGGAAGCTTTGACGAGCACCGGAAAGCCAATTGTTTCTGCCGCTGCTGCCACGTCATCGTCTGCATTGAGTTCCGCTGCGGGCAACATGGGTACGCCTGAGGATTCCATTAGTTTACGTGCGGATAACTTATCACCCATCGAACGAATTGCGTCAGGAGATGGCCCGACCCAGATGAGTCCAGCATCCAGTACGGCCTGCGCGAAGGAAGCATTTTCCGCGAGAAAACCATATCCCGGATGCACGGCATCGGCACCGCCACGTTTGCAGGCGGCCAGCACTTTGTCGACATCAAGATACGTCTCTGCCGAGGTTTTTCCGCCGAGTGCAATGGCTTGATCGGCGTCCCGAACGAAAGGCACATCCGCATCACCGTCGGCATAAATCGCGACCGTGCGAATTCCCATCGCGTGTGCTGTGCGAATAATTCTCCGCGCGATTTCTCCGCGATTGGCTATTAATAAAGAGGTAATCGTTTTTTCCATTACTACATCCGCCATGTTCCGTATCCTTTAGCGCCTTCCACGGTCTCGTTGTGACACACCGACAATACCATCGAAATGACTGTGCGCGTGTCACGCGGATCAATCATGCCGTCGTCGGAGACACGCGACGTCGCGTAGAGTCCTTTTGATCGTTCCTCGGCCCAGTGTTCAACCACTGCGGCGCGTTGAGCATCTTTTTCTTCGTCAAATTCGAGTCCGCGGCGTTCAGCTGCTTTACGTTGAACAATGGTCATGACGCCTGCCATCTGTTTCGGTCCCATCACCGCGATTTTTGCGGTGGGCCAGATAAACGCAAATCGTGGACCGAAGGCACGCCCGCTCATGCCGTAGTTCCCGGCACCGTAGGACGCGCCGACGACGATGGAGATATGAGGTACCGTCGAGTTGGACACCGCGTTGATCATTTTCGAACCGTTTTTGGTGATGCCGCCTTGCTCGAATTCAGTGCCGACGATGTAGCCGGTAATGTTGTGCAGGAACACAATGGGCACGTCAATCTGATTACACAGTTGAATGAACTGCGTCGCTTTTTCCGCCGATTCAGAGAACAATGCGCCATTGTTTCCAATGATGCCGATCGGGTACCCATCTATGGAGGCCCAGCCGGTGACGAGCGTAGGACCGTACAGTGGTTTGAATTCTTCGAAGCGTGAACCGTCCACAATACGTGCGATGACTTCGCGAATGTCGAGCGCCGACTTTAGATCCTTCGACACGATACCGAGGAGATCTTCCGAATCGTGAATCGGTTCATCGGCAGGTTGCGTGGGGCCGGGGCCTCTTTTGCGCCAATTCAGATGCGAGACGACTTCACGGCACATGCGGATACCGTCCATCTCATCCAGGGCCAGGTAATCACCAAGACCCGAAATCTGCGTATGCATGTCCGCGCCGCCGAGGCTTTCATCGTCGGCGTCTTCACCCGTGGCCATTTTCACCAGGGGTGGACCGCCCAGGAAAACCTTGGATTGATTTTTGATGAATATGTTGTAGTCACTCATGCCGGGTTGGTAAGCGCCACCTGCGGTGGATGCGCCGAAGACGAGGGATATCGTCGGAATGCGCATCTTGGAGAGCTCGGTAATTTCGTAGAAAAGCCGCCCCGATTCCGCGAAGTGGTTTACTTCGCGTCTCATGTCCGCTTCGGGGTCGCTGCCGCCGTCACCACGCAGGTCAGCACCGGCTGACTCCACGAATTGAACGTAGGGGATACGATTTTCACGCGCGATTTCGAGTCCGCGCATCAACTTCTTGGCGTTGAAGGGGTTGAAAGCGCCCGCGCGTACGGACGGGTCGTGCCCGAGAATCAGGCATTCGGTATCCGAGATGACACCAAGGCCGACGATGAAGCCGGACCCCACGGTGTAGTTTGAGTACCAGGCCGCGAGGGGACTGATTTCGAGGAAAGGTGTATCGCGATCTAGCGCGTGGCTGATGCGTTCACGAATTGGCATCTTGTCGCGCGATCGGAGGCGAGCAATCGCTTCCTCACCGCCGCCCTCCGCGACTTCTTTGAGCAGGCCTTCGATAATGGCCAGCATTTCGTTCATGTCGGCCAAATTTTTCTGAAAGGCGTCGGAACGGGTATCGAGTTTGGACTCTAATACGGGCATTCTGTTTGGTTCTCCTTCGTTAACTTACTTGAGGGGCATGCCCTCGAATTTTAGAGTAGTGCTTTTGGCACGCGCACGGGATAGTCGAGAAGCATCTGCGCGTAGGCCTTGCCTTGGGGGTCATGACGTAAGCTCGCCATTCCGCCGCCGCCCAGAACTTCGTGCAACAAGAAATTGATGCCGCAAATACCGGGCAGGTCGAAGCGGTCAACGCCGCCGTTCAGGAAATGTTCGAAAAAGTCGGCGACGACCTCTTCGGTAATCTGGTCGCGAATAATCGGGTAAAACTCCGGCTTACGTGCGATGATGCCGATGTTTGCATTATTGCCCTTGTCGCCGCTGCGTCCGTGGGCGATGGTGATTAACGGGACTTCGGTGCAGTCGTCGTCCGGTGTGCCGCTTTCCGGTGTGGGTCGGGTGATTGAACTCGCGTCGAAGGCTGCTCCTTCGGCCAAGGGGACCTCCCAGCTTTCACCTTGGAAATGCACCATCGGTTTCATGCTGGCCTTGTCTACGAAACACGAGAACAGGCGGATTACCGGCGAGGGTTTTGCGCGACCGCCGCCGCCAGTGGTGCCCGGTGACATGGAGGTTCCGGTGGAGGTCATTTCGCGCAGCAACAGTGTCAACGCGTCGGGACTTGCATGTTTCGCGCCGAGACGTCCCCAGACTTCGCGTACGCCTTTGATATGTGCGTGTTTACCATACTCCGATTCGGCACCCACGAAGTCCATGTGTATTTCGGTAAAATCAGGGGCACCTTTTTCCTTGAGCATGCGGCGCGAACGTTTGACAACCGATTCGAGTGTCTTGCGCGCTTTCCCTTCTGCTTCGATGCCACGAATCGTCACGCCGCAGATGACGCGATAGCCATCGAAATATGTCGCAGAGACTTTCAGTGTGTCAGTGGGTTTGGACCCCTTTGTGCCGGTGACCTTCACTTTCTGATCGCCGACCTCCGTGATTTCGACCTGTGAAAAATCGCACGCGACATCGGGCAAGTGGTAGGCCTGAGGGTCGCCGATTTCGTAAACCATTTGTTCGGCCACACCGCCCGGGCAGACGATACCGCCTGTGCCTTCCGGCTTGCCAACAATGAAGCTACCGTCTTCGCTGACTTCGACGATGGGGTATCCAATGTTTGACCAATCCTCCGCGAGATCCCAGTCGGTGAAGAGTCCGCCGGTCGCCTGAGCACCGCATTCGATGATATGACCAGCGAGACTGCCACTTGCGAGTTCATCGTAGTCATCGGCTTTCCATCCGAATTCGTGTATGCAGGCACCGAGCGTGACTGCGCTGTCCACGCCGCGCCCGGTGATCACGATGTCAGCACCTTTTGCGAGAGCTTCTGCTACGGGAAATCCTCCGAGATAGGCGTTCATACTCATGAAGGTTTCGGGCATGGGCGTATCCGTGAACGCTTCGGTGATGCCTTGGTCCCGCAATTCTTCCACGCGTCCCATCAGGTCGTCACCAGTAATGACTGCGACTTTCAAATCGAGGCCGAGCTCTTCGATGACTTTTTCGAGAGCGCGTCCGCAGGATTCGGGATTCACGCCGCCTGCGTTTGAGATGACTTTGACGCCTTGCGCGGCGACTTCGGGCAATGCGTCAAGCATGACTTTGGATACGAAGTCGTGGGCATAGCCGAATTCCGGGTTCTTGTCTTTCTGACGGGCCATGATGGACATGGTAATTTCGGCGAGGTAATCGAATACCAGAAAATCCAGTTCTTTTGATGCGAGTAATTGAGGCGTAGACATGTTGGAGTCGCCCCAGAAACCCGACGCGCAGCCAATTTTGATCGTTTTCATTTAGAAATCCTTGTGTCGTTCACTTTATGCTTCTGCAATAACGGTTTCAGGAAGTTTACGCGTCAGAATGTCCACCGCCTGGTCGACCATTTCTTCGACCACCTTAGCGGCGGGTACGATCTCGTCGATGAGTCCAGACACCTGACCGGAGAAGGGCCCGACGAATTCGTATTTACCGGCTTTGTGGAAACTGGCGATGACTGCGGAGGCCAGGATGCCCTGTTGACCAAAAGGTAACATTTCGAGTCCTGAATCGGCCCATACATCGTGTACGCCGCTGACGATCGTACGTGATGTCTTGCCGGTGTACAGTTTCGAACGACGTGTATCTTCGTCCGTTGCACGCACGATAAATTCCCGTTGTTCGTCAACGAGTCCACTCTCTTTGGTGGCCAGAAATCGAGTGCCGACCCATACGCCAATGCATCCCATCGCGAGGCAGGCCGCAAGTGCGCGTCCGTCACCGATGCCACCTGCCGCGAGCACCGGTACACTGCCGGCTGCGTCGAGTGCCTGAGGCAGAAACGCCATGGTGCCGATGCGACCAGTGTGTCCGCCCGCTTCGTGTCCCTGGGCGACGACATAGTCAGCACCGGATTCGGCGACACGTCGAACGTTTTTTGTGTTGCCGGTAAGGCCGAGCACTTTCACACCGACTTTGTGCGCTTCATCGACCATGAATCCTGGATTGCCGAGGCCTGCGCAAAACAGCGGGACGCGTTCTTCAAGGATGACCTTTATTGACGCGTGAGGGCGGCTTGTTGTTGAACCGCCGCCAACTTCAATATCGAGTTCCGGAAGGTCGTGCTCCTTCTTCATATTTCGATACCACTCATAATACTTCTCGGGAATACTATTCTTGACCGCTTCCTCAATGGGGATGTTTTTCACGTCTTCAGGGGCAACATCGCCGTTCTGTACTTGTGCTGCAGGCAATAAAATATCCACGCCAAAGGGTTTGTCGGTTTGTTTCTTGATTTCACGAATGGCTTCTTGCATCTCGTCCACGGTATGTCCAGCAGCACCGAGAACACCCAGGCCGCCCGCTTCGGAAACGGCAACAACGAGGTCGACCGTCGCGCCTGTGCTCTCGCCGATGAGACTCGGTCCCATGCCCGCGCTGATGATTGGATACTCAATTCCAAGGTCATCACACAGTTTCGTGCGTAGTATCGCTTTTCCCATGGAGGCACTCCTTTTCGTGAACGGTGATCGTTATCAAAGGTGATAATTGAATTATTCGTATCTTTACGCAGACCTGTTGGTGATTCGGAGATGAAAAAAATCCTGTTTCATCAAAAATGGCCAATTCGCCCAAAATAGTTAAATAATTGAAGATTAACCATAGCGAATGACACGCGGGAATGGCAAGGTCGAAGTCTCGATTGTGGCTGTCAAATTCGTGTAAGGGTTGATTTCACACCATTTCATCACTAGAATCGGATGCTGGTTGCGGATTCGGATGCCCCCGATTGGCGAGGCGATTTCCGGAATCCCGCGAAGGAGAATTTCCATTGGATCTGGCATTTGGAGTGAAATACGACACATTTCGCGATACGGTACGACAATTTATTGAGGATAATCGCGAGGCTGCGCCGCAACGTGGCGAGGACGATATGGATAAGGTGAAGGCGTGGCAGCGTCTGCTGGTGAAGAATGGCTACGCGTGCCGGACGATTCCCAAGGAGTACGGCGGCGGTGGGTATGCACCCGATATCATCGAGAAGCGCGTCCTGGCCGAAGAATTTGCGCGCGCGCAGATCTCAGCGGGCATGGGCGGTCAAGGCATCGGCATGATCGTGCCGGTTCTGCTTGAGCGTGGCACCGACGATCAGAAAAAACAGTTTATCGAGCCCACCATTCGCGGCGATATGCTCTGGTGTCAGGGGTATTCCGAGCCGAATTCGGGTAGTGACCTCGCGAGTTTGAGCACGCGTGCGGTCTTGGACGGGGACGAATGGGTCATCAACGGCCAAAAAATATGGACCAGCAGCGCGAAGACGGCCGACTGGATGTTCTGTCTCGTGCGCTCTGAACCGGATGCACCGAAACACCGTGGCATCAGTTTCCTGTTGCTTTCCATGGAGACCGAAGGCCTGGATGTACGTCCGATGAAGATGATGACCGGGCAATATACGTTCAACGAAGTCTTCTTTACCGATGCACGAGTGCCGGCGCACCAAATCGTCGGTGAGCGGGGTGAAGGTTGGACTATTGCCAACGCCATTCTAAAACACGAGCGTGATGGACTCGGTGACCCGAACGTGACGTTGTCGCGCTTCAACGCGCTCGTTGAAATGATGAAAAAGGAAACAGTTGATGGACAGCGGTTGATGGATAATGCTCATTACCGGGATCGATTGATGGCCCTACAAGGTCGCGTGATGGCGTTGCGCTTCAATGATATGCGATTGCTTAGCGCGAACATCAACAAGGTAGAAGCCCCGATTGCCACGATGATCGTGAAATTGCAGGGCACTGAGTTGCGGCATGCGCTGGAAGGTCTGGCGATTGACGTCTTGGGCGAGCACGGGCTGCTGTACGAGGATAGCCCCTACTTGCGTAACGAAGGCACCTGGCAGCACGACTATATGATGTTCCTCGGCCTCATCATCGGCGGCGGCACCAATCAGATTCAGAAAAACATTATCAGCGAACGTGGGCTGGGCATGCCGCGCGAACCCAAAGCGAACTAAAGGAAACTATTCAATATGGAATTCGGACTTTCACAAGAACAGGAAATGCTGCAGCAAAGTGTGGGCGGCTATTTACAAGACAACGGCGGTTTGGATCGCGCCCGAAAATTCGCCGATGACGGTGAATCGCGGGCCGATGATGTCTGGGCGGGGCTTTGCGAATTGGGCGTCCCAGGATTGATCATTGACGAAGAATACGATGGCTTGGGTCTCTCGTTACTGGATGCGGCCCTTGTCGCGGAAACGTTGGGCTACAACGTGACACCAGTACCGTTTGTGTCAACCGTAATTATGGCACCAATGGCCATCGCGTTGGCGGGCTCGGATGAGCAGAAGACGCAGTGGTTGCCAAAACTCGCTGACGGCAGCGTGATTGCAGGTGCGGCATTGACCGAGGTGATCGGTGCGCGTTCGGATGCAGGCGTGACGTCGGATGGCTCTACGCTGAACGGAAAGGCTTTGTTCGTGCTGGATTTCGAGGCGGACGTGTATCTGGTAGCGGATGCGGATCGAAATTTGTATCTGGTCGATGCGAAGGCGAAGGGCCTCGAGCGGAATCTGCTCACGACCGTGGACAAGACGCGTCCTGTCGGCGAACTCGTCTTCAATAACGTTGCCGCGGAGGCGTTTCCCAATGCATCCGGTGAGGACGTGTGTGCGCGCATTATTGACGCCGGTCGAATCATTCTTGCGGCTGACAATCTTGGCGCTGCGCAGAATATGTTGGATCAAGCGGTGGCCTATTCAAAAATTCGTGAGCAGTTTGGTCGCGTGATCGGATCGTTTCAGGCGGTGAAACACATGTGCGCAGAGATGGCGTCCGATTTGGAGCCGTGTCGCGCGATGATGTGGTATGCCGCGCATGCCTTTGATACAGCACCGGAAGAATCCAGTCTATTGGCCTGTCACACCAAGGCGCACCTCGCTGAGGTGGCGACATCCGTTGGTAAAACAGCCACCGAAGTACACGGCGGTGTCGGGTTTACGGATGAACTCGGATTACATTATTGGTTCAAGCGTATCGGGTTTGACCGTCAAATGCTGGGTGGACCTACCGTGGTACGTGAAGAAGCGGCCAGGATCCAACAGCTCGTATAGCGCGTTCGGAAAAACTCAACGTCACGATGGAGGTTCAACGATGGGCGATGCTTCAGGCCCTTTGGTCGGTATCAAAGTATTGGATTTTTCGTCGTTTATCGCAGGCTGTTACGCCTCGGTGATGCTGGGTGATTTGGGTGCGGATGTCATCAAGGTTGAGCCTAAATACGGGGATGGCGCGCGGCATTGGGGGCCTTTCCTGAATGGAGAGAGCCGCTTTTTTCAGGCCTGGAACCGGAATAAGCGTTCTATCGCGTTGGATATGAGCTCGGAGCGAGGTCATGAGATTGTGCATCAACTCATTGCCGAATGTGACGTGTTGGTGGAAAATTTTCGACCGGGTGTGACCAAGAAGTTGGGCATTGATTACGAATCCGCCAAGGAATCCAATCCGAAAATTGTCTATTGTTCGATCACTGGTTTCGGCACCAAGGGGCCGTATAGTGATCGGCCAGCATACGATCCGATTTTGCAGTCAATGAGCGGCGCAGCGGTATTGAATGAACGCCAGGCCGGAAAGAAGTGTGTTTCGAGTACCGCGATGGCGGATTTTGGTTCTGGACTGCTTGGGTCCAATGGAATTCTTGCCGCATTATTTCATCGCGAACGCACGGGCGAAGGACAATTGGTCGAGACCTCGTTGCTACAAGCTTCGATGGCGTTGCAGACGCATAACTTCGTAAAGGCGCATGACATCGAAGAGGAGCCGCCCTTCGGGATTTTTCCGTATCGCATGTTTGAGACGATAGACAGTTTGATATTTATATGCGGGGGGACGGATAAGTTCTGGTGCATTTTGTGTGAGGCGCTTGGTCGACCGGAGTTGGGCACAGACCCGAAGTATCTGAGCAATTCGGATCGTGTGGATCACGCGGATGAGCTGATGGAGATATTGACACCATACTTTCTGGAAAAAACAACTGACGATTGGGAATTGTTGCTTGTGGAAAAGGGTTTCCCTTGCGGCCCGGTGATGACCTCCGATGAGTTTTTTGACTTGCCGCAGGTGGCTGCGATGGACATGCGTTCAACGGTGCAACACGACACCATCGGCCCCATGGATTTGGGTGGCGTGCCCATTCACCTGTCCGGGTCGCCCGGTGCGGTGCAGTCCGCCGCGCCCACATTGGGTCAACATACCGACGCGGTGTTAACAGAACTCGGTTTGTCGTTGAATGCAATCGAGCAACTCAAGGCCGACAAGATTGTTTAACCGATCGACTACGAATTTTCGCGATTGAGTTGTAGCAATACGCCGTGCGTTTCCTTGGGATGTACAAACGCGACGTTGGGCAAGTCCTCTGATCGAATCAGCCTGGTGCCGTTATCCGCGAGCGTACTCACGGAGTCTTCGAAATCCTTCATTTCGATGGAGATGGTATGTACACCTTCTCCTCGACTGGCAATGGCTTTGCCTACAGGTGAATCGGGATCGGTCGGCGCGACAAGCTCGAGGAAGGTGCCGTTTGGGAAACGAAAGACGGCCTGTTTTCCAATGCCAGGCGTTTCCAGCGTCTTAGTCAACTCCAAACCCAGTTTCGTGTAACTTTCGATTGCTTCGTCCAAATCATTCACGCGAATGACTACGTGGTGAAGTCCAGTGATGGCCATGATAACGCTCCTTTTTTAGATGGTTCCAGATTCGCGAAGTTCCGCGAGCCTCTCATCGTTATATCCCAGCAAATCACGATAGAATTCATCGTTATGTTGCCCGACTGCTGGTGCCTGTTCACGCACGGAACCCGGTGTTTCGCTGAGTTGTATGGGAATGCCGCACAAAGGCACATTTTCTAATCCAGGTACGCCGAGGTCCATGTACTCGAGCATTTTTCGCGCCTGTACGTGAGGGTCGGCGGCCACTTCTGCCGTGGAATGATAAATCCCGCAGGGAATTCGATTGTCATCCATGATGGTCGTGACCTCGTCGACCGTGTGGCCTTTCATCCAGTCGGTAACAAGTGGATCAACCTGTTCCCGATTTTCGAAACGCTCGATGTCGGTCACAAATCCTTCTTTTCCTACAAAATCTTCTCGACCGATTATTTTCATCAGTCGCCGCCACATGCCTTCCATGGTCGTGGCGATGTAGACATAACCGTCGCTGCATTTGTAGAGGTCCGTGGGGCCGAAATAAGCGGAGCGATTTCCGATGCGGGGTTTTTCCCGGCCCAGCACGTTTGCTTCGGCGACCATCGGCGCGATGAAGCTCATGGCGGTTTGAAGCAGAGCGCAGTCGACCATTTGGCCTTCACCGGTAGCATCACGATGACGCAGGGCGAGTAAGGTGCCGACGGTTGCGCAGAGGCCGGTGCTGTAATCCACCCAGGGAAGTCCGGAGCGCAAGGGCGGATCGCCTTCGTAACCGGTCAATGCCGCGGCACCCGAGAAGGTCTGCGCGATTTGGTCGAAGCCCGAACGATCAGCGTAAGGACCGGTCGCGCCATAACACGAGATCCCTGTATAGATGATGTCCGGCTTGATTGCTTTGATGTCTTCATAGGTGAGACCAAAGGCTTTGATCGCGCCCGGGCTGAAGTTGTGCAGGAAGACATCACACTTCTTCACGAGATCCTCGAGTACGCCTCGATCCGCATCTTTGGACAGCACATTCAGCGAGACTCCCTTTTTGTTGCGCGCATAACTGGGATAGCTGAGGTTCTCGCCGTTCGGGGATTTAAGGCCCACCGTGCGGTCCTCCTCACCACCCGGACGATCAATGCGAATGACTTCTGCGCCCATGTCGGCGAGAATCATACCGCAGTAGGGGGCCGCGATGAAGCGTCCGAAGTCGAGTACGCGGACACCTTCCAATACTTTAGTCGTGCTCATGGTGTTCCTCTCAATGCATAGTGAAATTGAAGGGATAACCTTATCAAGAGAAAACGGAGTGGCACAAGTATTGGTGGTTACAGGTTTTCGGCTTCCCAATCCTTCAGATATTCTATGCTGTCGCGATAGTGTTTTCGTCCGTACCAGAACAGCGGAATCGCGACGGCGTGGCAGCTGACACCCACGATCAGGATGGAATAGTTGAGCATGCTCTCGTCTTTGAATACGTAATCGGTGACGAGGGCAACGCCCGTGGGTCCCAGACCTAACCCGATGAGGTTGCTGACCAGCAAATAAACCGACGATGCCTGGGCGCGCATGACGTTGGGTACGATTTGTTGAATGGCAGCGGCAGCGACTCCGGTTGCAAAGGCTGTGAAGAAGTAGGTGGGCACCATAAACCCCCAGGCCATCCAGCCATTGGGCGCGATGGGGTAGAGGATGCCGGTGGGAATCCAGAGCGCGGCGGACATCAGCCCGATGATCATGGGCGCGTCTTTGTACCCTTTCTTGGCGAGCCAATCGCAGATGACACCGCCGGTCATAATGCCGAGGCACCCCGCGCCGATGACGTGTAGCATGAAGTAGAAGCCGATCTGTCCGGGTTCCCAGCCGTGCGAGCGTTCCATGTAGGCCGCGCCCCACGCGCCGACGCCGTAGCTGGAGAAGGCGAGAATGGCGAAACCCAGATGGTGGCACAGAAACGTTTTCCAGTTGGCGAAAATGTATTTGCCTACGTCCTTGATGGGTACAGTGACGACTTTTTCTTTTCCATCGGCAGTTTTAATGATTCGCGCGCCGCGTCGGACGGGTTCCTTGATAAGGAGAAGCAGAAACAATGGAGCGAGACCGACAGCACCGATGACGATAAAGGCGAGTTGCCAGGGAAAGACCGTGCCTAGGGGCCCCAAATCGACAGGGCCTTGTTTCGCGGCCCACATAGCAACTCCACCGCCGACACCGACGGCGAGCCCGGCGCCGATGTAGATGCCCATACTGTAGACGCTCAGCGCACGCCCGAGTTTTTCTTTCGGGAAGGAGTCGGTGATGAGTGAGTAGGCGGAGGGGCTGAGTGCTGCTTCGCCGATACCGACTCCTACACGCATTGCGAGAAACTGCCAATAGGATTTTACGATTCCGCATAGACCTGTTGTCAGCGTCCACAGGAACAACCCGACAGCGATAATCCCTTTGCGGTTTACGCTGTCCGCGAGCCGACCGATGGGCAGGCCGAATAGCGTATAGAAGAGGGCAAAACTGAAGCCCATCAGGAGACTCATCTGAGTATCGCTGATGCCCATGTCTGCTTTGATGGGGGTTACCAGCAAATTGAGAATGGTGCGGTCGATGAAGGAGAACACATAGATGATCATCAGGACGGTGACCATGAACCATGCACGGCCGGGGGAGGGAAAGGGTGGATCGGTTGGTGTGGAATTGTTCCTGGTGTCGTCGGTTTCCGGCATCGTTCGTCTTTCCTCCAGGTGTCATCAAATCGGATAGGGCAAAATTCATCTCTCCGACGGTTCAGCCACTACTTCGAAAAAACTCCAATGGCATTTAATCAGAATAAACAGGTGTATTCAAGAACTTCACCGTCACCGATGCCGAGCAATCCTGTTATTGACGCGACGGGGCGATTCCGGTAGAGTCGATTCTATTGTCAAAATACCAACTGGAGGCTTGAAAGATGTCTATCGATACGTTGTTTTCAATCTGCAATATGCTGCCGATTCCGCTGTGGTTGTTGCTTGTTTTTGTCCCGCGCTGGAAAGGCACCCAGCTGATTGTGCATTCGATGATCATTCCGATGGGGCTTGCAGTGGTGTACGGCATCCTTATGATCTCGGGATTCGGTGAGACGAATGGGGGCGGATTTGGATCAATTGAGGGGATTCGGACGTTGTTTGAATCGGACAAGGCGCTTCTTGCGGGTTGGATTCATTATCTGGTGTTCGACCTGTTTGTGGGAGCTTGGGAGGTGCGTGATGCGCAACGCCTGCGTATCAATCACTGGCTTGTCATCCCGTGTCTTTTATTTACGCTGATGGCGGGGCCGGTGGGTTTGCTTCTCTATTTCGTACTACGGTGGACTCTCGGGAAACAGCCGTTCATTGATGAGCGAGTCGGTGTTGAACCCGCTACGAGCCAGGCGTAGACTTATTGGGTTAACACGAATCGACTGAATTAACATGGAGCACTATTATGCGTTCATTGGTGATGGTCATTATTGTTGCAGCTGCAACGTTATCGGGATCGGCCGAAGATTTCACCCATGAGTCAGCCCCGCAGCTTTCGGATGCTGAGCTGGGACATTTACGGCACTTTGTCACGCTTGCGAATCAGGATCTGGATGATTGGACGGGTTTTGAGGCGAGTAATCAGAAGAGTCTCGAGGCGTATCGGTATCAGCTGGCGTTTATGACCTATGCGCTCGCGTTGCAGCAGTATCATTCTGTGCCAGCCTATCGCGATCTCTATCAGGATACGATTGATCGCCTCGTTGAGCGCATGCTGCAGAAACCGGTGTGGGAATTCTGGGAAGAAGTAAGCAAGTCGTCCAAGAAATTCGATCCGGACTTCCTAGGAGATGAAGAGGCGAGTCGTGACCCGGTCGGCGCCAAAAACATCATGTACAGCGGTCACGTGATTCACATGATCGCGTTGTATGAAATGTTGTATCGGGATATGGGTTGGTCTGCGCCGGGCGCACTGACATTTCGGTGGGACGAAAACGAAGCGTATATCTATGACTATGCGAAGTTGGTGGATATTATTCATCAGGAAATGATGGCACCGCGCATGGATCACACCAAGGATGTGGGTGCGATGGAATGCGAGCCGAATCTCGTTTTTCCGGAATGCAATCAGCACCCCACGTTGGCGTTCATGCTTTTCGATCACCTTCATGGTACGGATTACGGTTTGCGTACGACGAGCGCGTTCAAGGGCTTCATGGATAACACGGAAATGCACAGCGTGGAAACCAAACGCACGGCGGCGTTCTACATGATTAAGCAGGATAAGACGGCGCGGTTCCCGACGGTGGACAGTGGTTCGGCGGATGGTTGGACGGGGTCGTTTATGCATGTGTGGGATCCGAAACACATCGAGTCGCTCTATACGCAACAGCGTGCGGCGTATGTGCTGGGAACGGGCGAGTCGTTTTCGCTTGCACCGGAGCCGTCACGCGCACAGGGTCCCGGATTTTTCGCGACACTGGCCAAGGAAGTCGGCGATTTGGATACGGCGGAGGCGATTCTTGATTACGCCCATTCGTCCTACAAAACGAAGGATGATGCGCGAGGGTATCGCTTCGAGTACAATCCCGGCGATGAGAGGTATCCCGCCAACAACACGACGGACAAGTTGTTTGCGATGGCGGAATCGAATCGGCCCAATGGCTTGTGGAAACTTCATAACGAACCGTGGGATCGAAAGGCCTTCGCTCATCCTTTACTGGCTGGGGTGGATTTCCCGAATGTCCTGGTAAGGCAGGCGGTGTGGGATGATGAAACGGAGACCCTCTTGTTCACGCTTGAGCCCTCAGGTGATGAGCCGGTGTTTACGACGTTTCGAATCGAGAATATTTACACGAATTATCTTTCGTTGCTTCATCAAAACGGTGAATTTCGCGCGGCCATTGACGAACATGCGCAGGTCGCCGGCGAGAATACGCGCAATCTTGAACCGGGGTCCATCGAAATCACCACGACGCTGGATGGCCCGACCCGCTTTACGCTTAAACCGATGGTTTAGTGGAGAGAACTAAATGACACTGCGAGTTTCAGGTTTTATGGTGGCCGTGATCATGTGCGTGTCGGCGTTTCCGGCCATGGCGCAAGATTATGAAACCGATAAAAATATTCTATATCGGCAAGGCAAGAATTCGACTGATTACATGGAAAAACGGTGTCGACTGGATGTCTATTACCCGAAAGGCGCGAACGAGTTTCCGACGGTGGTTTGGTTTCACGGGGGCGGTTTGCGGGCAGGGAGTAAGTCAGTACCGGAAGGATTGAGAGACCAGGGTATGGCCGTCGTAGCCGTGAATTATCGATTGAGTCCTCGCGTGAAATCGCCCGCGTACATTGAGGATGCTGCGGCCGCCGTGGCGTGGACGTTTCAAAATATTGAGAACTATGGTGGCTCCAGGAATCGCATTTTCGTCGCGGGAATGTCGGCCGGCGGTTATCTTACGAGCATGCTCGGCTTCGACAAGCGGTGGTTGGCGGCACATGACGTCGATGCGGATGACATCGCGGGCTTGATTCCGTTTAGCGGGCACACAGTCACCCATTTCACGCCACGGGCCGAACGCGGCATCAAGGATACGCAGCCGATTGTTGATGATCTTGCGCCCTTGTTTCACACGCGAAAGGATGCGCCGCCGGTGTTGTTTATTACGGGTGATCGCGATTTGGAAATGTTGGGGCGTTATGAGGAAACTGCGTATTTCTGGCGGATGCTGCAGGTCGTGGGTCATCCGGATGCGGAATTGTACGAACTTGAAGGTTTCGATCACGGTAGAATGTCGAAACCCGCGCAACCTTTACTCGTAAGGTTCGTGCAGCGAATCAACGCGACGAAGTAGCTTCTTGGGTTAGGAACAATCCCTGTCTATAGGGGTTACAGTTCATGAGCATCGTGCAAATCTGTTATGATGCTCACCCCTGAATTCCCCAATAAAGGCTTCTCCCGCGTGCAACGTATCATCGGAACGATCATCAATCACCATGTACTGGCCAACCTGTTGGTGGTGATCATATTCCTGTCCGGCGGGATTGCTGCATTGTCGATGGTGCGTGAATCCTTTCCTGAAATCAAACCGACCAGCATCAGCGTGACGGTCATCTATCCGGGCGCAGATGTAGAAGAGGTCGAGAATGGTATTGCTCAGAAACTTGAGGAAGCCATCGACGGACTCGAAGGGGTCAAGCGTTACACGACGATATCGATGGAAAATCAGGCGGTGGCGAACATCGAAATTCGTGACGGCTTTGATATGGCCAAAGCGAAGGATCTCGTCGAGAACGCGGTCGACAGCATTTCCACTTTTCCGGCTCTGGCTGAGCGGCCGATTGTGTCAGAAGCACTTTTTCAGCGACAGACGCTGCTGATCACGCTGTGGGGTGATTTGGACGAGCGAAGCCGCAAGGAAATGGCGGAGACCATTAAGGATGAGTTACAGGCGACATCGGCCATATCGCAGGTGAGTATCCAGGGTGTACGTGAGTACGAGATCGCCATTGAAATCGACGAGGATACGCTCCAGAAGTACGGGATAAGCTTTGAGCAGGTTACGCAGGCTATCAATAAGGGTAGTGTCAATCTCGCAGGCGGAACGTTGCGGACGACCAATGAGCAGATCAATATTCGCGTGAGCGGACGCAAGTATACGGGTGCTGAGCTCGGTCGAATCGTGGTAGTCACCAAAACGGACGGTACGCTCATCACCTTAAACCAGATCGCTTCCATTCGTGACAGTTTCACAGAGGATCAAGTGATTGCGCGATTCAACGGTAAACCGGCGGTACTGATTACGCTTTCGAAGTTGCCCGGAGAAGATGCTATTGCGATTGCGAAAGCCGGTCACGAGTACGCGCGTACCAAGAGTCAGATGCTGCCTGAAGGGGTTCATCTAACTTCGTGGGCGGATGGGTCTCTTGTCATTGATGATCGTTTGCGTATCACCGCGCAAAACGGGATGATCGGGTTGGTGCTCGTTGTGCTGACGATATGGTTTTTCTTGAACAGCCGCCTTAGTTTTTGGGTGGCCATGGGCATTCCTATCGCCACCTGCGGATCGTTGACGTTCTTGTGGCTCCTAGGGGCGACGTTGAACAGCGTGACGCTTTTTGGGCTGATTATGGTGTTGGGTATTGTTGTCGACGATGCCATCGTGATTGCCGAGGCTATCTACCTGCGGCGAAAAGGCGGCGACGGTCCGTTGATGGCCGCCGTGAATGGACTTACTGAGGTCGGCCTTCCGGTGATTGCGGGTGTTACGACGACCATCATCGCTTTCTTGCCGCTGGCTTTTGTCTCCGGTGTTATGGGTCAGTTTATGGGGACGATGGCAGTCGCAGTGATCGGGGCGCTGGTTACGTCGTTGCTGGAGGCCTTGTTTATCTTGCCTGCGCATCTGGCCAATCTTCCGTCCCCGAAGGATAGACGTAACAGTCGTAATCCTTTGCTTAGTGGAGGCGCGAAGGTTCGTGCTGGCATTGAGTTGGTACTCGATTTCGCGCTGCATTCCCTGTATACCCCTTTCGTTCGTCTCTTGATTCGCGAACGATACGTTTCACTGTGTGTGGCGATGGGGATTGTTATTTTGACGGTTGCGATAATTTTTGGGGGTTATGTACGCTTCACGCCGTTCCCTGATTGGGACGATAATCAGGTGGTCGCCAATATAGAATTCCCCAAGGGGACGTCGACTGAAGTGACTGCGCAGGCAGTTCTGGAAACGGAAGCAGGCTTAGTCGCGTATGTCGAGTCGTTGCCGAAGGAAATCGGCGAACCCCTTATCGAGCAGGTATTCAGTGTGGTTGGACAGGGCAACGCACGTGGCGCGGGCACGCATACGGGAACGATTCGCGTTCAGCTTCAGCACAGCAACAATCGTTCCATTCACTCTCAGGAAATTTTGACCGGATGGGAAAAACACGTCGGCGAAATTAACGGCGCCTTGAGTCAGACTTTCAATTCTGAGGACAGTGGTCCGGGGGGTGCGGCCATTGAGTTGTGGATACAAGGAACGGATACGGATGTATTGCGAAACGTGTCGGCAGCCATTCGGGAAAGGCTTAATTCCTATACCGGTGTGTATCAGGTGCAAGATAGCTTTCGTCCGGGCAAGCGAGAGATTGAAATCGAGTTGAAACCTGCTGGTAGAACATTGGGTTTGACGCTTGACGATCTTGCGCGACAGGTGTACGCCGGGTTCTATGGCTTTGAGGCGGATCGGGTTCAGCGCGGGCGCGATGACATTCGTATAAAGGTGCGTTATTCTGACGATGAGCGCTCGTCTCTGAGTGATCTCGAGGCGGTGCGCATTCGAACACCGCAGGGATACGAAGTGCCGTTATTCTCGGTCGCGGATGCTTATTACGGGGCGGGTCCTGCCGTAATTGAGCGGGCTGATGGACGTCGGCGTATCACCGTTACCGCGCAGGTCGATGATTCACTCGCCAATGGTCCGGTGATTTTGGGTGAGTTGCAGGCGGGACTTTTTCGCGATTTGAAACGGGACAACCCGGGTGTTTCAATCTCACTCGAGGGCGGCTCGCAGGATTCTCAAGAGTCGATCGGTTCGCTTGTGCAATTGTTCCCTATTGCGATGGTTGCTATTTTCGTGATCATCGCGGCGATCTTCCGATCGTATATGCAGCCCGTGCTGGTGATGATTACCGTTCCCTTCGGCTTGATTGGAGCCATACTCGGTCACGTGATACTGGATTGGCAGGTCGTCATGTTCTCGATATTCGGCATGATGGCGTTGACGGGTGTCGTCGTTAATGACGCCATCGTCATGATCGAAGCGATCAATCGGTCGCTCTCCAAAGGTGTGTCTGTGATGGAAGCGATCGCGATGGGCGGGATACGTCGTTTTCGTGCGATTTTGGTCACGTCCATTAGTACCATTGGCGCGTTGGTGCCGATGATCATCGAGACCGACTTGTCTGCACAGCCGCTGAATCCGATGGCCCTTTCGTTGGCATGCGGGGTAGGCTTCGCGACGATTCTGACGCTGTGTTTCATTCCGGTGACCTTCGCGATACTCAGCGACTTCCGTCTTCTCGCGTATTTTTTGCGACACGGCGAGTGGGTCAGCCGAGAATTGCTTGAGCCGGCAGCCCATCGCGGGCGCGACATTTTTGAGGGCTATCAGATTTAGCGTACTCTTAATCGAGGTTCAGAACACTCTCAATTTCGGATTCATCCAGTCCAAGATCTTTTAGTACCTCGACACTGTGTTGGCCTAGTGTGGGTGCTGCAGTTCGGATAGGTTTGTTTTCGCCTTCGATGGTGATGGGGTTGGTGACGGTGCGCATGGTGCCGTGCCGGGGGTGTTCGAAGGTGGTGAATACGCCAATGGCTTCCATTTGTGGGTCTTTGGTGACGTCTTCATATTTTGAGACGGCTGAGTGGGGGACATCGTGTTCATCCAGTCGACGCAGCCAATACTCACGGTTGTTTTGCATGAATCGCTCGTCGATAATCTGGATGAGTCTGGCCATGTTGTCGACGCGCGCTTCCATGGTTTCAAAGCGCGCGTCCTTCATCAGCTCGGGAAACTCCATCGCCGCGCAAACCTTTGGCCAATCCCGTTCCGCTTCGGCTACGCACAACTTGATGAGCATGTCGTCTCGTGTGCGATAGTGCAAGGCCGTGAAGTTGTAGGCACGGGCGCGGGGTTGTCTGTCGAGAAATGTCGCGCCGCTTAGTTGCGCTTGAATCATGCAGGAATTTGCCCATACGCCGTTGGCGAGAAGATTGGTGGAGACTTCGCCGCCTTCACCTGTTTTTTCGCGCCGATAAAGGGCACCCAGGATTCCGGAGAGCAGCGCCATGCCGGTTGGATTGTCGCCCATTGCCGGCGGCCAGGTTCCCAGCCATCCGTCGACGGGGAAAATTGATGTCTCCAGTCCCGATCGCGTCCAGTAGCAGATGTGATCGAAGCCGGGCTGATTGACATCGGGTCCCGTTTCTCCATAACCCGATCCAGAGGCATAAATGATGCCCGGATTCATTTGGCGTACGTCCTCGTAGGCAATCTTGAGTCGCGCGCGCGCCTGGGGTCGATAATTGGTGATGAATATGTCGGCCGTTGCGATGAGTTTGCGCAGCGCATCAGCCGCCTTCGGTTGTTTCAGATCCAAGGCGATGCTTTTTTTGTTGCGGTTGATCATTTCGTGGCAATATTCGACATCCGATTCCGGCATGCCCTTGTTCGTGTGGAGTCGACGCAGCACGTCACCATCTGGCGACTCGACTTTAATGACTTCGGCACCGAAATCGGCGAGAATCGTTCCTGCCGACGGTGCCATAAAAAAAGAGGCGACTTCAACTACCCGCAACTCTGAAAATAGTCCCGCCTTCTCGCTCATTGGGTCACCTTTCCTCGTTCACTTATTTTGGTAATCGAAACACGATCAATTCGGCTTTGGTTCCACCACCACTGTTTCGGGACGCTTTGATTGCTGCGAACATCTCTTTTGATATGGTGGTGTCTTCAAAGGCGATGAGATCCATTCCGGTCATGTATGGGCCGCCACCGACCGCGATGGCGAGGTATTGCACGCCGTCAATCGAGTAAGTGACCGGGTTTCCGTATGGGTTTTCGGGGAGCGGAATATGGCCGAGCAATTCGCCGTCGGCTTTGTCGAACACGTTGATGCGTGGCGAGTTCTTATCGCCGAATCCGCGATTCTGTGTAACAAAAAGGAGCGTCTTCGTGACCAGCGGGCCGCCTCGGCTTTGTCCCAGAGGACCGACATTCAAATCCTTCAACGCGCGATGGTCGACAGGTCCCCAGCCGTTGGGTGTCATCCAAACGTGATCGCCGGTATTCAGATCGATGGCGGTGACGCGTGCGTATGGGGGTTTGTTCAAAGGAAGTCCACCCATTCTCGGCATGTTGCCGAACAGCCCGGTCTGGAGGTAACGAAAATCGGAGCGATTGGGATCGGGTGGGGCCAAGGTCAGGGCTGAGGGTGACGTGGAAGAGGGAATGTAGATGATTCCTGTTTCGGGATCGACTGCAGCGCCCTTCCAGTTGGCACCACCACCATCGCCAGGCATTTGAATGGCTCCGGAGCTTTCAGTCGCAAGTGGGGGTGGCAAAAACAAAGGGCCCAGTTGATAGTTCTCTAAAAGTTTCAAGGCTCTCTTTTTTAGTTCCGGCGTGAAGTCCATCACGTCATCTTCGGTGAAGCCTTGTTGGTCGAATGGAGCGGGTTTGGTGGGAAAGGGTTGCGTTGGAGAGGCCTTCTCGCCGGGCACGGTGCTTTGTGGGACGGGGCGTTCCTCGATGGGCCAGATCGGTTCGCCGGTTTCACGATTGAATACGTAGGTGAAGGCTTGTTTGCTGATTTGCGCGAGAATTGGGACTTTTTTGCCGTCTATTGTAACGTCAAGCAGGTTGGCTGCCGTCGGGAAATCGTAATCCCATAAGCCGTGGTGCACCGCCTGAAAATGCCAGACGCGCTTGCCGGTGTCGGCGTTGAGGCACACGATGCTTTCGGCAAACAGGTTGTCGCCGGGACGGTGCCCGCCGTAGAAGTCATTGGTGGGTGTGCTTGTGGGCAGGTAGACGTAATCGAGTTTTTCGTCGACGGCGAACATCGACCAGACGTTCGCAGCGCCCGTGTATTCGGCCGATCCGTCTTCCCAGGTGTCGTATCCGAATTCGCCTTTCTTAGGGATGGTGTGGAAAACCCATTTCAGCTCTCCGGTCCGCACATCAAATCCGCGCACGTGGCCCGGTGCGCCGGTTTTGATCGTGGGGCGATCGAAAATGATCGAACCTACGATGATGGTGTCGTTACAGACGGCCGGGGGAGAGGTGTGTGTCATGTACCGTGCCTGGACGCCTGGCCCTAGTGAAGGCATGAGGTCGACTACGCCGTTGTCGCCAAAACTGGGCACGGGTTTACCGGTCTCTGCATCGAGGGCGATGAGTTTACGGTCTTGTGTAGCAGAAATGATTCTGGCATCGTCGCCGTCACGCCAATATTCGATGCCGCGGTGTTGCCACCCGATGTTTGCGGGACGTCCTGCGAGATAACTTTGTGGATCGTATTCCCAGATTGTTTCGCCTGTTTTGGCGTTGATCGCTACGAGCTGATTGACGGCGGTGACGACATACGCGATACCGTCCACAACCAACGGAGTATCTTTGAACTGCCCGGCCTGGACTCTGGAGTGTTCGTTGGTGACTTTAGCGTCGATGGATTCCCAGCGCCAGGCGATTTTCAGATCTTCGAAATTGTCACGCGTAATCTGGTCGAGTGGGGAGTATTTGTTATTGGCTCCATTGCCGCCAAAGTGAGGCCACTCAGCGTCCTGCGCCATGCTGGATTGGGCAGTGACCGCGAGGAACAAGGTGAGTAATGTTGTCTTGAAAAATGCGTGCATAAATCGGACTCCGTTCGGCGGCTCGGGGGTTTTCAGGCTTCAGAATGACGTTACGCACGTAAACGTTACGTCGAATAAACAGTGTACCCAATGCGAAGTAGATCTTCAATCTGGAGTTGGTTTTGCTGATTGGCAGGGTATTCGGGTGAGAATCAGTTTGTTGCGTATCTAAAGACTGCCAGTCCCGATAGTACCCTGTGATAAGTCCGCCGAGTTTCTCTCGCATGGCTTATTTCGCCAAGCGGTCCAGGATATTCTTCGTTATACGTTCTGCTTCCGGATCCCCGCCGCGCAAACCGTGCGCCCAGTCAGTGGTGGCTGCTGTAAAGACCGTGCCTCCACCCGGCCTCGTATACAGCCCTAGAGTGGCCGCGCCAGTGCGCCCCTTTTCCCATCTTTCGTACCACTCGCTGTCGTCAGGAGCCCAGCGCGTAGGCGCGGTGCCGAGTACGGTGAACGATTCGGGTGTACCGTCCCGGAAGGTTGGATAGGGCAGGCCGTCACGCCATTCGAGCTCCGCACCATCACACTCGTAACCGACGATGGTGTTCTTGCTTCCAAACGTGTCGTCTCGTTTCAGTCCAGTGCCTTCAAAGATCCAATGGTCTGGACGATGTACCGTGTACGCGCCAGTGCCGTCCATAACTTGTCCGTGACTCAAATGATAGCCGCCCCATAAAAATCCGACGCCAGTGAGCTCGTTCTCCGGACGCTTCACGAGATGGTGACTCCACAGTGACGTAAGCAGACTGTGGTCGCCTGTAGCGTAGACGGGATCCGCGTGGTAGTTCTGTTTCCAGCAGATTAATGCACGTCCATCGTCCTCACTGCGCACCTGCCAGCATGCGGTATTACCACTGAAGAATGCGACGTTACCGCCTTTGGCGATGAATGCTTCCAGATGGTCCCGCATCGGCGCAGACCAATATTCATCGTGTCCCACACTTAACACGAGCCGGTATTGCTGTAAAAGTTCCGGGCGAAATTCGAGGTCCGAGTTGGCAGCGTAATCAATCGTGTATCCGTTGCGCTCGGCCCATCGCACAAAAGGAAGTTCCCACGTGCCGAACTGACTTATCGGTGGACGGTCGAAGGAGACGCGATTGCCTTGGATACCCCCTCGGCCATTGTAGGCATAGAGGCTGGAGCCACCCCAATTGTTGTAGGCATTGTAAGTGTTCGTCGCCAGTTGCAGAAGAATGTTCGTGTCCTTCCCAGGAGTTGCAGAGCGCACGATGAAGTAGCAAGTCGATTCCGCAGTACGCCGACCACGCCCGGCAAATTTTCCGCCTTTAACCTCCGCGCGGAGCGTAACCTGATAATAACCGCTACGCCACTCATGGGGAATGGTAACTCGAAATGATTCGGGCCATTGAGCTCCATGCGACGATGCGTTCTCGGGTACAGGGTATGCGTGTCCGGGCGCATCGTTCAGAGTCCACACCGACTCGGTTTTGGCACCTAATCGCGTAATTTCGACATCATATTTCGTAACGCTCGTTGAGACGTGAAGGGTTACTTCTTCACCCGGTGCAACGCTCAGTTGTCCAGCGTAACCTTCAATGAAGATCCATGGCGCATCAGCCGGCGCGGCGTAGGCGACGAGTCCCGTCAACAAGCCGATGAAAAGTATGAGGGTAGACAGATAGTGGCGGAACAAAGCAGAGAGTTGTTTCATTTTATCGGAATCCTTGAGGCTCATAGAGTATTTTCAGTGCAAATTATTCGTTGCGATGATACTACTTTGTGGCAAAGATAAGACACAGGGACTTTCTTGGTGAAGAAATAGCCTGACGAGGCTTCTTTTCTTCCGGGAATTCGTGTGAAAGAGCCAAGAAAAACGGCGGTGCATGAGGGAGTTAAACAGCAAGACCGAAGGCGCCGATTTTCAAGACCCTGGTGTGTGATAAGCGAGGATATCCGACGATACGTGGGGACAATCTGGATAGGGCGATCAGAGTATTTCGTTTGTTTTGGACTATCCTAGGTTATCTTATTTTATCGTGGTCAAGCCTGCCATATTTGTGCCACAGAAATTCGGAGAAGATCGCGCGTCTCAAATGGAATGGCGTATCTACGGACTTCACGGGCCCTCATTACGATTCTCTGAAAATACATCGGTCGAGTAACGAACTAACACTCCTTCAATGTTTTCTGTCATACTATTCATTCTGGTCTGCTCGACGTTTTCGTCACCCTTGAGCGCTCGACAACCCTCTTAGATATCCCAAAGCCAAGACGAAATACTGATTAGAGAATTATTTCGAGGATTAACGTGAATGAACCCCGCTCAAAACTTCTAATTATCGGTACAGGCTTCGCTGCCTTCAGTCTGATAAAGGAGATTGATGTCGATCGCTATCAGGTAACGATCGTAAGTCCACGCAATCACTTCTTGTTCACGCCGTTGTTACCGAGTACAACAGTAGGTACGGTCGAATTTCGCAGCATCATGGAACCAATCCGTACAGCGCGTAAAGGAATACGATTCCATCAAGGATTTTGTGTGCGTATTGATGCTGAACAATCGGTCGCATATTGTGAAGGCAAATTCAAGCGTACGCCCTTTGAAGTTGAATATGACACGCTGATTATTGCGGTAGGCGCAAAGAGCAACACCTTTGGAATCCCAGGCGTAGAGCAACATGCCAATTTCTTAAAGGAGATCTCGGATGCCCATCAGATTCGGCATCAAATCATCCAATGCTTTGAACGAGCTAGTAAACCTGGTCGCCCGGTGCAGGACTTTGATTGGCTTCTGCACTTTGTCGTAGTGGGCGGAGGGCCAACAGGCGTTGAGTTCGCCGCAGAAATGAACGACTTTCTCCGGCAAGATTTGAGCAAATGGTTTCCCGAGTTGATGCCATATGTGAAGATTACGCTACTGGAAGCCCAAGAGGATATTCTCTCGGCCTTCGATATCAGTCTGAGTTCGTATACGACCCGTCACTTCGCGCGCCAGCATATTCGCGTTCGGACGAATGCCGCCGTCAAAAAAGTTCAAGCAAACGCTGTGATTCTGGAGAACGACGAAGAGATCCCTTTTGGTCTTCTGGTGTGGTCCACGGGCAATGGACCTACTAATGTGGTTGCAAATGCAGGGCTTTCGTTAGACAGCGGTCGATTGGTCGTCGATGAAAAATTTCTGGTGTTGAATTCTGAAAATATCTACGCCGTAGGCGATTGCGCAATAATCGAAGGGAATCCCTTGCCGCCAACTGCCCAGGTCGCACAACAGCAAGGTGCTCACCTTGCGAAAGTATTGAACAAAGCGCTGGACGGAGTTGCAAGCGTCCCGTTTAAATACAAGCACCGTGGCATGATGGCCTACGTGGGACAGCGCAAGGCATTAGTCGATACGAAAAACGTCCAAGGCAAGGGTTTCGGGACGTGGCTATTCTGGCGCTCAGCCTATTTGACGAAATTGATGAGCTGGAAGAACAAGATGCTCGTTGTTGTGGACTGGATACGCACGTTCATCTTTGGTCGAGATATCAGCCAGTTCTAGTCTGTGATGTTGCTATCTTTGTGAACACACATCTACATCGCATTCCCGACGCTGTCGGAGATGAGAACCAGCAACAATGAGCATGGTGAGCGTGAAAAACGGCGGTGGATAGAAACGTATCGAACTGATTCTCACCTGAGCAGAAAACCAATTCCCTGCTAACAGGGAAATTATCAGGGAATATTATCGTAATTCCGGATACTTGCGCCAAAGGCCAATGCCTTTTGTGAATCATTCATCGGAACGCTCAAGCGTGAGTGCCTGAACAGTTTCTTTTGCTTCAGTATCGACCATCTGCACCACATCAACACGACATGGATTCGCTACTACAACTCCCAAAAGCCGTATCCGGGCGTAGACATCGGAAACAAAGTTCTCGATACCAATTTCACGCCGACGTTCAAAGGCGAAGTGAAATGCCGTGAGCAGTTAGGTGGCATCATTCGGGATTACTACCGCGAAGCCGCGCATCTTCATTCGAAATTCAAAGAACTAGCAACAGGAGAACTTTGCCTTCCTGTCTAAATTCGTTCCATTTTTCATTCGACTACGTCATTACCACGAAATTTCCATTGTCAATCGTAGCCAATCGTGTTACCTTCGCCATACGATATGCTCAAAGTCAACCTGAAAAGCGCCCGACAATAATTGTAACACCGTCACCCTCATCTATTGTTTCAGATTCTACAGTCGTGGCTTAATCGTCGCCGACGGTCGCCATATCGACGTTGCCTGCCGACGGTGCATAGGTCATCCAACCGAGGTCCATTTCGTCGGTCGTTGGCCGTCCGAAACTTACCGGACGGTCTGAGTTGAAACCGTTTGACGCAGCGTTCTCAGGCGAGTTGTCGTAGATGATTTCCCACTCTACCCGCGTTCCGGCCGGAATCTTCTTGATGTCTTTAAACGTGTAGGATGTCTGCCAATTGAAGTCGTAGCGGGGCACTTCCAGCAGAAGCTCGGAGGTTCCATCGGGATAATACGCCGTATACTTCGCATGAACTCCTCGCAGATGTGTGTGCGGCATTAGGCCGAGCAAGTCGATATCCTCATCGAACGTACGCGCTCCGCCGACCTTCCAATGCCCGTGATTAGGCGGAATCTCGAACGCGCCGTGCGCAACGGGCGAAGTCGTTATCTCATGCGTTACTGGCTGGTCGTGGAATTTTACTGCAACCGAGGTGTTGTCCCACTGACCCGTACCAGGACCGGCTTCTTTGTGATAGTGCATCGCAAACGTAAACGTAGAATCCGCATAGAGAGGCTTCCCGTAACCCTCTGGATAATCCGCGTCATCGGTTCCGGGTGCCAACCCGCCCAGGTGCGTGCGACGTCCAGGGTGGTCGTCCGTGCCTTCGGCCCTCGTGTAGGCAATCACATGATGCACCGCTTCGCTGCCAGGCATGAACTCAAGACCCCTGACCCATTCGTCTTCAGGCAACTGCTCTTTTGTCATTTTGAAACTTACGTTGTGATACAGGTCTTGCGCATCATCCGGAACGAAGAAAGGTTTGGGAAAGGAAATCACTAGATCGGGCTCACCCATGTACCAGCCTTCTGGAAAGGTAACGGGTTCCGGCGCGTCCTTCGGATTACCGCGCGGTGCTCGTTGCGCGACCCAACTGACGATCGTATCGATTTGATCCTGCGTCAGTGTACGCTCGTTTTTGAACACACCATGCGTCGCATCGGAAGCCCTCCAAGGCGGCATGATTTTCTCCGACACCGCCCTCGCGATCGCCTTCGCCCACGGTCGCGCCTCTTGGTATGTCATGAACGACATCGGCGCAATCATGCCAGACATGTTGCGCCCGCTCGGACGGTGGCAATCTTGGCAGTTTTCCTGAAGGATTGGAAGAACGTCCTTCGTGAACGTGACTTCGGTCGCGGCAGGCAGGGCAAAAGCGCCAGCAAGCGCCGCCACGATTATCAGGCCGAACGATGTTTTCAGTTTCATGTCTCAATCTCCTTGAATGATTAGTGCACGGATCTTCCCACGATATTCCAGGAACCTCTCAATAGCTTCATCCACTCGATGGAACGTGGATCTAGCGTATTTCCTTCTTCAAGACGTGAATCAGAATAACACACGCTATCCTGCACGTCCAGTGGAAAATCGAGCCTGTGCTCCGTTTTTCTGCGCAAGAACCCGTAGGGTCAAAAAAACTCAACCAAACATCGAAAACGCGCCGATCCAAGCGTATAGATTGATTTTTGAGACGAATTCGGCTATGTTATCGGCAACTCGATAGTTCGGCCAAAATTCGATAATAGCTTGCCAACATTGACCAAAAGTCATCGGCTATAAAAATAACACCCTCAGTTATTTGGTGACGGTTTCTACGATTTCGATTTTCGCGCCGCCGGGAGATTCTATAAAAGCGAGTCTGTGATCTCCGGATTTTGTGGGTTCTACGAGGAATTTTGTGCCTTGTTCCTTCAGTTTTTTGATGATGGCATCGAAGTCTGTGAATTGCCAGCCGAGGTGATCGATCGATCGGCCTTTGGTGGAGGCTACCGGGCGCAGTGATTTTTGGACGAAGAGGTACATGTCGCCGTAACGGATCGCGTATATGCTGATGGTGTCTTTGTATTTGCCGGGGGTACCGCCGAATGTTGCGCCGTACCATTCGATGGTGTCCCGGGGCCGTGTGGATTTGATCAGTACGTGGTGGAAGCCGAGGAGGTCTTCATCGGTAAAAAGTTCGATTTTCGTGCCCCAGGGGTCTATGGCGTATCGGAAGCCCGGTTTACGGCGGTTTGCGGCGGGCACGTTTGCACCGTCTTCCGCCAGGGCAGTGGCTTTGGCATCTACATCTTCGAGCGAGAAGGCGATGTGATCGACGATTGAGCCGGTGCTTTGCAGGATGTTTTCGCCGCTTTTGAATTTTACGAGGTTCGTGCCGAACCATACCGCGTCGAAGGGGCCGCTTTTGGTGATTTCGCCTCCGAAGTGTTTTGCGTACCATACGGATGCGGCTTTTGTGTCTGTAACGGTGAGGTGGGTGTGGTCCCAGGTTTGGGCGGTGATGTTGGATGCGTAGAGGCATGTGAGGAGTGTGAGCAGGCGGGCGGTCGGTTTTTTCATTTGGAAGGTTCCTTTATGGTGGCGGCGCTTCGATATTATGAGAGGATGTATGTGGATCAGCGCTATGGGGGACACATGCCGAATCGTAGATCATCGTGTCGGGTTTGTCAAGCAGGGATTGGATGGTTGCAGAGTGGGTGTGGCGTGTTGTGCGCGTAGGGTCAAAAAACTCGGCCTACGTCTAAAAACCCTATGAATAAGGTCCGTCTCCGAAGGCAATGATGTTAGGCCGAGCATTTTGACCCCACGCCTACGCTCTCAATTTTGGTCGTTTTTGATTTCGCTTGGCCACAACAAGCTGGTGGTGAAGAGCAAGGTTCTCTGCAGTAAGATTAGCGACTAAATCGAGCCTTTGAGAGACCCAACGGAGGTAGGTTTCGATAAATTTGGACATCAGAAGAGCCTACATGACGAAAGCGAAAACTTCAATTGATTATTTGCGAGGCACAGGCAACCTTCAAGCGCTCCGGGCGTAGCCGCATCGCCGAGGCCATCCGACGGCTCGTTCATCGGATTTGTGGAGAGAACGACACCTGGAGCTACCGCCGCATTTGCGGGGAACTCAAGAAACTCGGTATCTTCATCGGCGAGACGACCGTTCGTAATATCATGATTCAAGATGAACTGGGTCTACCCACTGTCTCCAATAATGGGCGGCCGACCATCGCATGGAAAAACTTTATCAAGGCGCACATGGACACGCTTGTCGCGTGCGACTTTTTCTCCAAGAAAATTGTTTGTTGGCACGGAACCTACACCGCCTACGTTCTTGTGTTCATTCACCTTGGTAGCCGAAGAGTCTATCATTTGTATCCCACACTTCATCCAAACGGGGATTGGGTCGTTCAGCAATGCCGAAATGCTTCCATGTGGCTGGAGGACGAAGGTTTAGAGATTAAATACCTGCTCCGTGATCGCGACGGGAAATATCCCGGCGAGATGAAACAGTTCTGGATAGCCCAAGACGTGAGCACCGTGAAGACACTCGTGCGAGCACCCAAGGCAAATGCCTTCTGTGAGTCTTTCATTGGAACGCTAAAACGCGAATGCTTGAACAACTTCTTCTGCTTCAGCATGGATCATCTACATCACATCAATTCGGTCTGGATAAAATATTACAACACACGAAGGCCACACCGGGGCAAGGACATCGGCAACAATATCCTCGACATCGACTTCACGCCAACGCTCAAAGGCAAGGTCAAATGCCGAGAGCAGCTCGGTGGCATCATCAAGGATTATTACCGAGAGCAAGATGCCGCGTAGTTCTTCGTTCCGTTTACATTATCATTCAATTTTCAAAGAACCACCGACAAGAGGGTTGTGCCCTCCGAGCCAAATTCGAGATTAAGATCACGAATCGACCTCCAAATCTACATCGTTCCAAAATTTTATATTGCTATTTTTCTTCGCTCATGCTCTTTCCGCCACAAGCTACAATTAGTATCATACTGAATCCCGCCCGGCTATAAAAATAACACCCTCAAGCCCGGATTCAAAGTTGAATTCGGCGTTGATCCAGACTGTCTTCCATGATATTCTCGCCGGATGCTCAGGGCGGGTACCCCAAAGAGTAATGGGCTGCATACGCGCCCCTATCGCCTTAGGAATCGAAATGCACATAGACGAGTTTGAATCGCAATTCAATAGCGCCGTTAAGACGCCCTATGCCTACCAGGAAATCTCCCTAGCCCTGATTGCGCTGGTATGCGATCACGATAAAGGCGCCTCGGCCGAGTTGTTGAACAGCGTGCAACACCTCACACCGACCCTCGCGGGCCACCCCCAACCGCGATGGGAGGTTTTCGGGCGCGACGATTTCTCCTCGGTATCGGATTTACTCTCCAAATTGAAAGACGTCGGCGCAGACCTGGTCATTGCCGAGCGGAACCTGAAACTCGACCACGAGGACAACCTGATTTACGGGTTGACCAATTACATTGACGCGCTCACTCAGGTCCTTGAAGCGCCTGTCCTGCTCCTGCCGAACCGCGCACACGATCATCCCGAAGCGGCTTTTGACACTCCCAAAAAAGTCATGGTCGAAACCAACCATCTCACGGGGGACGATCGCCTCATCAACTGGGGCGTTCGCTTTGCTGAACCAGACGGATCGCTCTACCTGACCCATATCGAAGACGGCAACGCCTTCGCCAACTACATCGACGCTATCGGCCGCATTCCTGAAATCGATACCGAAGTTGCCGAGAAAACCATCCGCGACACGCTCCTTAAACTCCCGCACGACTTTGTGGGAAGCGCCCGCGCTGAACTGCATATCAAATACCCCGATTTACGGGTCGAAGAAACCGTGCGATTCGGAACAGCCCTCTCCGACTACGAATCCATAATAGAAGAAAATGAAGTCGATCTGCTCATCCTGAACACCAGGGAAGCCGGCCAACTTGCCATGAATGGCATAACCTACGCAATGGCCGTCGAATTCAAAGACCGCCCGCTGCTGCTGTTATAGGAGGAATTTTGGAAGAACACGCACACGATATCGAGACCTGGAAAACACTGATCTTCCTGGGTCTGCTCGCGGCAATGGTATTGGCCCTGGCTCTCGAAGAAAAAATTCATGCTAAAAAATCCCTCATTACAGGCACCTTTGCTATCGTGTGCGTGCTGCTCGCTGACATCTTCGGTCTGCTCCCGATAGGCCACATCATCAACGCATTCGGCGAAGAAATCCATATCCCCGTCTACATCATCGGTATCGAATGGGAAGTCATCGCCATCATCGTCGGTGCAAGCCTCTTCGTCGATGTCACCTCCCGCTCCGGCCTCTTCACATGGATTGCGCTCAAACTCACCAAAGCCTCAAAAGGCGACCCCGTCAAACTCCTCATCAGCTACGGGATTCTCACCGTCGTCTTCTCAGCATTTCTCAACAACGTCACCGCCATGATTATCGTGGGCTCCCTCACCACCGTGTCCCTGAAAAAATTAGATCGTACATCCCTACTTCTGGGCTTTCTCATCATCGAGGGATCCCTCACCAACGTCGGCGGACTCCTCACTCTCATCTCCTCCGTCCCCAACATCATCATCGGCAGCACAGCCGGAATATCCTTCATTGAATTCTTTATGAAGAGCGCGCCCTATGTCGTCGTAGCCACCATCGCGACCATCTGGCTCGGCAAACGCCTCTTCAAAGTCACCAGTTTCGCGACCGAGGAAGAACGCGCCGAAGCCGCCAAACGCGTCGAAAGCTTCGACGAAAACGACGGCATAAAAAGTCAAAGATTCTTCTATTTCAGCGCCGTGTCATTCGTGTGCCTCATAGGACTTTTCGCGACCTGCGCCAATATACCCTACCTCAGAGATCTCGGCCTCGGCTTTATCGCGATCAGCTTCGCGCTCATGATGCTCTGGACGTACAAACACGAAGTCGACGAATTCTACTCAGGTCTCGACTGGGACCTTATCTGGTTTTTCATGACCCTCTTCGTCGTCATCAACACCATGGAACACGCCCGGGTACTCGCGCTCATCGGCACCGGAATCGAAAGCGTCATCGGCCTTGGCGATACCGTTGGAGCTGCCGGGCTCCTCTGGTGTTCCGCCATCGCCAGCTCCGTCACCGATAACATCCCGCTAGCCGCGGTGCTCACCAAAGTCCTCGACCTCAGAGCGACACCTGCCGATTCCACGCTCTGGTGGAGCGTCATATTCGGCGCAAACCTCGGCGGCAACCTCACCCCCATCGGTTCAGCCTCAACCGTCGTCGCCGTCACCGTGATGCAGAAAAATAAGCTCGGCATGACTTTCGTGCGCTTCGTCAAACTCTCCTTCCCCTTGGCCATGGTTCAACTCGTACTCGCGACCTTCTTCGTACTTCTCATAATACCCCTCTTTTCCTGATGAATGATCAAATTCCGGCGAAATACAGATAATCGAACAATCTTCCAATTCCAAGCGCAAATCCATCACTGTGCCTTGCATTTAATAGATCGTATGGCGCTGTCCGGCAATCCCTCCTCGCAGCGCCAGTTCGATCCAATGCTGCCTCAATGGCCGAAGGTGCAGCAGTACACGACACACAACATCCCCGATGGCATGAGCGAAACAGAATGGGCCGTCAGGTGCGCCGAGGATCTCGCGAAGACCATTCCACTATGCCGGTGTCGATACCGTCGCCGCCTACATCGCCACGCCGGTCGGTTCCGGGTCTGACTATGGGGTTGTTCCGCCACCCGCGTACTGGCAAGCCATTCGCAATATTTGTGACGAGAACAACGTGTTGTTCATCGACGACGAGGTCGTCACCGGATTCGGGCGCACTGGAAAATGGTTTTGCATCGAACACCACGGCATTGAACCCGACATCATGACTATGGGCAAAGGCATGTCCAGCCTATACGCCCCCATGGGAGCCATGGCCGTCAGCGACAAAGTAAACGAACCCTTCGAAAAAGGCACCGCATTCGTCCACGGATTCACCAACGCGGGCCACCCCGTCGGCGCCGCTATTTCTCTGAAAGTCATCGAAATTATCAAAGAAGATGGACTGCTCGAAAACTGCGCCACGGTAGGCCCGAACTTACAGGAAAAATGCGACGAATTGCTCGGTCACCCAACCCTGACCAACGTGCGTGGCAAAGGCCTGATGCGCGTCGCGAAATTGGTCCAGAACAAAGACACCGATGAATTCTTCGGTTCCAAAACCCAAGCCGAAACAAAACTTCAGGCCATTGCACTCGCCAATGGCCTGTCCTTCTATTCAACCCTCTATGGCAACCGCCGACTTCCGTCACTAAAACGCGGGCTGCCGCTCTTCATGTTCCCGCCCCTATGCATCACCCACGAACAAGTGGACGATTTGGTAGAGAGGCTTGACGCCACGTTTACGGAATGGGAAGAATCGCTGGGCGTAACATGAGCCCTGGAATCGAAGCCTGATTCCAGGGCCGAAACATCAGTAACAGATTCGAAGTTCTTATGATTCAAACGAGTTCGAAATCGCCCCATTTTGGCTTGGACAGCTTGGATTGGAATTCATCAAAAGTCCATGGCCACGAGCCGACACGCCCATGCTTATCCAGATACCAACTCGAACAACCTGTGGCCCATATAGTGTCCGGAATTTTCGCTTGTACGGCATTGTTGAAATCAGTAGCGGCTTTGGCCGTCGGCACAATCGTTGCCACACCGTCTATGTGAAGCTTCTCGATCAGTTGGGCGATATAGGCAAATTGGGTTTCCGCGGTCAACAACCACGAAAAGTTGCCGATAGGGCTGTTTGGTCCCCCAATCATGAACCAATTGGGAAAACCCGGTACGCTAGTGGTCATATATCCCTGATTGCCTTGAGACCAGGCTTCCTCAAGCGTGTAATTATCGGGTCCGGTGACTGTCATTGAACCCAGGGGCTTGTGTGTATCAAAACCGGTGGCCAAAACCAACACATCAAGTTCGTGCAATCGACCATCTTTCGTGCGTATGCCGCCTGCTTCGATTAGCTCGATATCATCGGTGACTAGCTCGGCGTTCGTATGCTGGATCGCTTCATAGAAGGTGTCGGACATGACGAGGCGTTTACAACCCATTTCATAATCGGGGGTCAGTTTAGCGCGTAACTCGGGGTCCCTGACACATTCCAGATTCTCTTGGCACAACGCGAAAAGTTTTTGATAGGCCCGCGGGTTTTCACCAACAACCGCCGCAGCAAATTTGGTGTTGTTCTCATGCGAAATACGATCATATTCTTCTTGCATCAACAAGGGATCATCGCGGTAAGATTGTTTTTGCTCTTCGGATATCGGCGTATTCGGTAGCGGAAAAATCCATTGCGCCGTGCGCTGAAAAATGGAGAGCTTGCTTACCTGGTCAACGATAGCACTTGTGATCTGGACAGATGTCGACCCCGCTCCAATAATGCCCACGCGTTTGCCCTCGAGCGTCGCGGCATCGTCCCAGCGCGCCGTGTGAAACATGGGCCCGTCGAAGTCATCTAGGCCCGGAATGTCAGGATATACCGGATGATGGAGTAATCCGGTTGCCGTGATCACTGCGTCGAAACTTCCCTGTGAGCCTTCGACACTTTCGAGATGCCACTTTCCATCTGCGAAATTCGCACGAATCACTTCGTTGTTGTACTTGATAATGTTTTCAAGCTCGTAGCGTTCAGCGATGTCTTTCAAGTAAGCCTGAATCTCATGACCCGGCGAACACATGTGGCTCCATTCAGGGTTCGGCGCAAATGAATAGCGATACGCATGGGACGGCACATCGCAAGACAATCCGGGATAACGATTTTCGCGCCACGTGCCGCCAAGGTCGCCTGCCTTTTCGAAAATGGTTAGGTCTTCCAGACCCATTTCGCGTAACTTGATGGCCGCGAGCAGGCCTGAGGCACCGGCACCGAATATTGCGATCCGGAGGTGACGCTGGTTCGAATTGGTCTCTTCTTCCATTTTCACTGATTCCCGTTCGGCATGTATTGACATCCCGAATAATGGCATGTTATAACATAACTGACGCGTACGTCAATAAAAAATAAATACGTTCTGTTTGTCCGAAAAGTGCCGTATTATTGACGAACACCAAAATATAAAGGGCCGGGCTATGGCGTCTGAGGTAAAAATAGAAACACGAGGTCGAAAGCGCGATGACCAACTTATCGCACGTCGCAAGGAAGAAATCCTGCACTCCGCCTCACGAGCATTTGCGAACTTCGGCTATGCAAATACGGATGTAGAGCGAATTGCGTCAACGTTGGATATCAGCAAGGGAACAATCTACCGATATTTCCCATCCAAGGAGAAACTGTTCCTGGCGGCGTTGGATCGCGAAGTGCATCGGCTGCGCGAACAGGTGATGGCGGCCTACGTTAAAGGCGATGACGCATTGCTCCAATTCGCGCGTGCGCTAAATGCCTTTATGTCGTTCTTTCACGAGAACCCTCACGCCATCGAATTATTGATGCACGAGCGTGCGAAATTCAGCGATCGCGAAAGTCCCACCTATCTGGCGCAACGGGCTTCCGATGCCAGTCTCTGGCGAAGCCTGATGGAAAAACTGATCGCGAAAGGCTATTTCCGACACATGGATATCGACATGATGCTGGACACTCTCGCGAACCTGATTTACGGGGCCATCTTTCTCAACAAATTCCACGAGAATCGGAGCAATCTCACGGCGCAGGCGATCGATATTCTGAGTGTGTTGATGAACGGTTTCGGTACAAACGAGGCGCGCACCGATCTTGCTCTAAGTGAAACCGATCTGGCCGATCTCATGAAATAAACGGCGCAAGAACTAGCACGAGATTTTCAGAAGCCGCAGCGTAAAGAAAATGACCTTGGCCCGTACAGCAGGAGATTAATGACATGGCACGCTTACCCTACCTAGACGAGCCCAGCGATATCGCTAAACCGACTTACGAAGATACCGCCCGAAAGGCGGGGCGGGTCCTAAATCCTATTCGGATGATCGGACACAGCCCTGAATTGCTTCGCGATTGGTGGACGATGATGATGACGCTCAACACCAAACTTGAATTGAACCATCATCTTCGTGAATTAATACTGTTGCGATTGTTCAAGATAACGGGATTCGAGTACGGATTCATTGAACATGTCCGAATCTCGAAGCGGTTGGATGTTCCAGAACAACAGATTTCGGATATAGAAGAATTTGAAACCAGTGACGCGTTCAATGAATGCGAACGCTTGATGTTACGCTACACTGAGCATGTCACGCGCGATCAACCGGTAGACGATACCCTGTTCAATGCGTTGCGCGAGCATTTCTCTGACCGGGAAATGGTTGAGATAACGTTCTGTATTGGCAACTGGAACTGTGTATCGAAGTTTGCTCTTGCGTTGCAACTGGACCTTGAAGAACCACGGGAGACAGACTAATGGCCGACAAAACCAGAGCGGTCGTACAGACCGGGCCGCGCGCTCTCGAAATGCGCGACATGCCCATTCCCGATATCGACGACGAGTCAGCCATTCTTCGCGTGGAAGCGTGCGGAATTTGCGGTAGCGATGCCGAACAATACAACGGCGTACTGAAGGTTCCCTGGCCGCTGATTCCCGGCCATGAACCCTTGGGTATCATCGAAAAGATTGGCGACAAGGCCGCACAACGCTGGGGCGTCGATGTCGGTGATCGTGTGGCGGTCGAAACCATGATTCCGTGCGGATTCTGTCCCACGTGTGTCGGCGGCAGATACAATCTGTGTCGCGGCCGAGGCAATCGACTGTTCGGATATTCCTACGTGCCCATTACGACCGGCTCGGGCCTTTGGGGTGCCTACGCGGATTACATGCACCTTGACCCTCATTCCATTGTTCACAAAATAAGCAAAGACCTTCCCGCCAATATCGCTGTAATGTTCAACCCACTGGGAGCGGGATTTCGCTGGGCGGTGGAAATCCCACAGACCGGTCCCGGTGATACGGTGTTGATTTTGGGTCCGGGCCAGCGTGGTCTCGCGAGCGTTATCGCGTGTAAAGCAGCAGGTGCGGACACGATAATCGTGACCGGCTTGGCGAGCGATGCACCGAAACTGGAACTCGCAAAAAAGTATGGAGCGAATTATACGATCGTCGTCGATGAAGAAAATGCGCGGCGGCGTGTGAAAGAGCTGACCAATGGTCGCGGTGCGGATGTGGTCGTCGAAGTAACGGCCAATTCCACTGAACCCGTCGCGGAATCGTTGCACTATGTGGCCCTTGGCGGGCGTATCGTTCTCGCCGGTGTCAAAGGACAAAAAGACGTCCCGAATTTCAACAGCGACATCATCGTGGGCAAGGAAATAACGATCTTCGGTGCGATCGGTGTGACTTCAAAAGGTTACAAATCCGCGATTCGACTGATCGAATCTGGCAAGGTTCCGCTGGAGGCGATGCACACCCACGATTTCCCGCTGGAACAAGCCGAACTGGCGATACAGACTTTGGCTGGCGAGATAGACGGCGATGCCAGCGTTCATTCCTGTCTATTGCCTGAACTCAGTTAAGACCGACAAATCGATCCGGAATTCTCAATCAAAAGGATTACACATTTATGAAAACATTTCTCGACAATTCTCCCTATGCACAACGTCTGGGCGTGGAGATAGATTCTCTGGATGGTGAGAGTGCACGCATGCGGCTTCCGTTTAAGGCAGAAAATGCTAACCCGGGTGATGCCCTGCATGGCGGCGTCGCAGCTTCAATGATTGATATCGGCAGCCTGGCCGTCTCCGAAGTTTCACTCGGCGAAGAGGCAAAACGTATCCACACCGCATCCATTCAAATAACCTATCTGGCCGCCGCCATTGGAGAGCCCATCATAGCCGACACCAAATTACTTCGCCGAGGCAAGGAAATCTGTTTTCTCGAAGTAAACGTGCATACCGAATCCGGCAAGCCAGTATCCCGCGGTCTCTGTACCGTCCGTGGGCGATTCGGCGACACTGGATCGGAGCCCGTAATTTTCGCGGGTGACCACGGTGAGTCCGACCCTGGCGCAATGGGCCCAGCTCTTCCAGGACGCGTCCCCTTCATCGGTAGACTCGGTCTGGATGTGCAGCACATGGCTGGCGGTACATCGCGTATCAACATGCCCTTTATCGACATCAATGCCGATGCCGCTGGCGGTGTCCATGAGGGCGCCATTCTCGCCCATCTCGATACCACAGGTGCCATGGCGGCCTGGGCAGAAACAGGCCCGGGAAAGTTCAAAGCCTCTACCGTCGGCGTACACGCGCAAATGGTCGACTGGGTAGAAGGTGAAGAACTCGTCGCATACGGGCGCATAGAACAACGGGACCGCGAAATTTTCTGGACCCAAGTCGAAGTCGCAACAGCGTCCACCAATCGGACCGTTGCTCGAGGGCAAGTCCTCTACCGCATTGTCATCCCACAGGATTAACCGTTCGGAAAATCACACTATGAATGAGAATCAATCAGCTCAAGGGCCACTCTCCGGCATCCGCATACTCGACTGCTCCACAGCGGTTTCGGGTGCCTTCGCAGCCACCTTACTCGGTGATATGGGTGCAGAGGTGATCAAGGTCGAACCGCATACCGGTGACCAGTCCCGGCAATGGGGGCCGTTTTACAACGGTGAAGGCAGAATGTTTCAGGCTTGGAACCGGAACAAACGCAGCATATCAGTCGACCTAAAAACCGATGACGGGTTAGGAATTTTTGAGAAACTGGTAGCCACTGCAGATGTCATCATCGAAAATTTTCGCGTGGGCATTACGCAACGATTGCGTATTGACTACGAGACGGTGCGCAAAACGAAACCGGATATTATCTACTGTTCGGTCACTGCTTACGGCGACAAAGGCCCGTATCAACAGCGCCCGGCGTATGATCCGATTCTGCAAGCCATGAGCGGTGCGGCTAAAGGAAACGAGACCTACGTCGGTAACGTGGGTATCTGCTCGGTAGCCGTCGCCGACTATTCCACCGCGCTGCTCGTGGTGGCGGGCGTCAATGCTGCGTTATTCAGTCGTACACAAACCGGTAAGGGACAGCACGTCAAGACCTCGCTTATGCAAGGCGTCATGACCGTGCAAAGCCATTCTTTTCTCGACATACCGGATACCGAACCCGAAGGCGTTACGGGCTTGTTCCCCAACAAAATTTTTCAGGGACAAGACGGTCTTATCCATCTCAGCGCCCCAACGCTCAAGTTCTGGAAGATTCTGTGTGCCGTACTTGGAGCACCCGAACTCGCCGACGACCCGCGGTATCAAACCACCGCCGGACGTTCAGCCAACGCCGACGAACTCACACTCGAAATCGAAAAGTGCCTCGCGAAGCGTCCCTTGGCCGAATGGATCGAGTTACTCGTGGCCGAAAACGTGCCGTGCAGCCCCATCCTCAGCTACGATGAATTTTTCGATGACCCGCAAGTCACCGCCATGAACATGAATCCTGTCATCCACCATGACAAAATCGGACGGGTACGTACCATCGGCGTAGCCGTCGACTTCGAGTCCACACCCGGCGGTATCCAATTTCCCGCACCGGTGCTGGGCGAGCACAGTGCAGAGATTCTTGGCGAACTCGGGTATAGTGATTCGGAAGTGCAACAACTTACAGACGGCAAGATCGTCTTACAATAGCGAACCAGCCAACAACAGGAGTCTCCTCAATGGAATTCGAAACGGTACTGCTCGATAACTCGGACGGCATTGCCACCCTCACGCTGAATCGCCCTGATGCGCTCAATGCAATCAACATGGATCTCATCAGAGACGTTCGTGCAGCAATGAAATGTGTGAACGAAGACACGTCGGCACGAGTCCTGCTGATTACTGGAGCGGGGCGTGGATTCTGCTCCGGTGCTGACCTCACAAGCAGCTCGGCAGCCGATACTGACAACGACGGCATGACTACAGGTGAACGAACGGGTGAGCGCATGCGTACTGGTTTCAATCCGATGGTCCAGGACGTTTACGATTGCCGTGTGCCGGTGGTTGTCGCGGTGAACGGCGTGGCTGCCGGCGGCGGCATGGGATTTGCCTTGGCCGGAGACATAGTCATCGCGGCGCGCTCGGCTAAATTCATCCAAGTCTTCGTGCCGAATCTCGGGATTATACCGGACATGGGCAGCACGTGGCACCTGCCCCATCTGGTCGGGCGAGCACGCGCCATGGGTCTCGCGATGCTCGGTGATCGCTTGACCGCAGAAAAGGCTGAAGAATGGGGATTGATCTGGAAATGCGTGGACGACGAGACGTTCATGGAGGAAGCGATTGCACTTGCCAGTCAACTTCGGGACGGCCCGACAGACACGTACAGAGAAGTCCGCAAAGCCTTTGCTCATGCCGAACATTCTACGCTGTCCGAACAGCTCGACTATGAACGCAAGAAGCAACCGTCATTGACCGACACTCCGAATTTCCACGAAGGTGTCGCTGCATTCAAAGAAAAGCGAAAACCCGTTTTCAATAAACCGTAAACAAGACCCTGGGTACGGGCTTTTACGTCAAAACATTGATCGGAGGTCGTCGATTCGCCCAGGGTCGAGCTGATTCCAATTGCCCCGCTAAACGAAACAAAGTGGCTTCATCGCCAAAGCGTCCGACAAAGTGGCTGCCGATCGGCAGGCCGTCGCTGTTCCAATTTAGTGGAACACTCATCGCGGGTTGTCCCGTCATGTTGTACACCGCGGTGAAGGGCCCAAATTTTCCAGCACGATAATAGCCATAAATTGGATTATCCGGTTTTGCATCGAAGGTACCCAAGGGTACCGGCGGCTCGCCCAGTGTCGGCGTCAACAAAACATCGTAGTCCTGCATAAATCCTGCGATGATGCGCGAGACCTTTTGAATATGATTCACCGCTGCCAGGTATTGTGCACCCGTGATATTCCCGCCGCGTTCGTACAGTGCCCAGGATAAAGGCTCGACGTCATCCTCGCGCGGTTCACGCCCGAGAAGTGCAGCGGCCGCAGTAATTCCATATCGCGCACCACATTCCCACATCGTCACAAAGGCAAGGCTCATTTCAATTCCTTCGTAATCAGCGGTGGCTTCCACGACTTCGTGGCCCAATTCCTCGCACAACTTAACCGTATCGAGTGTTGCCTGAATGCAGTCGTCATGAATCGGTTTGCCGTTAGGCGCGGTTATGTTATATGCAATCCGCAGACGGCCGGGATCCGTCGTGACCTCGTCCAAAAAGGGGCGTTCCTTTGGCGGTGCGGCATACGGATCACCAAGCACAGCACCCTCGGTCGCATCCAGGAGAGCTGCGCTATCCCGGACACTGCGTGTGAGCGCGTGATCATTGGAAAGACCACTACGACTGTCGCCTTGCATCGGGGCTTGTGAAATACGGGCGCGCGTCGGTTTCAACCCGAATAGTCCACAACACGAAGCGGGGATCCGTATCGATCCGCCACCATCGTTGCCGTGTCCCATCGAGACCACTCCGGCTGCCACGGCACATCCCGATCCGCCACTCGATCCCCCTGCCATACGGGTCGTATCCCACGGATTTTTACAGCGTCCATGCAGGTCCGGTTCGGTAGTCGGTTGGAATCCAAATTCCGGGGTCAACGTCTTCGCAAAAATCACCAGGCCCGCTTGTTTATATTTTTTACACAGCGCACTGTCGACCTCTGGAACGACATTCGCGAGTAGCTTGGACCCTGCAGAAGTTGGCACTCCAGCGTACTGAGGCCCAAGATCTTTCAAGACGAAAGGCACACCCGTAAAAGGTCCATCTGGCAGCCCCGCCTGGATGGCAGCTTTCGCCTCGTCATACATGCGCGTAACGATAAAATTGAGGTCCGGATTGAGTTTTTCCGCACCCTCGATCGAAGCGTCCAACAATTCCTCCGCGCTGACTTCGCCCTTGCGTACCAATTCCGCCTGACCTGTAGCATCTAAAAAAGCCGTCTGTTCACTGATTGACATAGTTGATTTCCTTGATAAAGCTCACCACCGTATTGTAAGCAATTACAATAGCACACCATCATCGTGCCGAGACAATGTGACGTCAAAAGCATGTCCCTGCGCATACCATACAACGCTTTTTCCCGGACTTGCCTCGAATTGGAATCCGCCATCTGATAGACTGCCAAAAGACCACATGCAGAGCAATTATCAAGTCGGCGAGATCATCCTCAATCCATAACCTGAGTTTCGAACACGTCACTCCACCAGATCGAATTGCAGAAAAGGAGATATCGAATGCGAGGACCCGGGGTACCAATTTCAAGACGTTCGTTTATAGGCGGTGCTGTGGGCGTCGCGGCATCCGTATTGGTTCCACGCTCGCTCTACGCCGCGGGCAGTGCCAAACCCGACTCAAGTTTTAACGGTGTACAGATCGGGGCAATTACCTATAGTTACCGATCCATGCCCAGTAGCGCCGAGGAGTTACTCGGTTATCTGGTTCGAACTTGTACGAATTCAAACGACCCTGTGCAAATGGTCCCGACAACTGGCCCTCATTTCATCCGATGGAACTCCTATAATTGAATCCAAAGAACCAGATACTATTCTCCTTCGAAATATCGCACGCGCCCACAGCTGGCGAGAGAGTTTGGATTCAGGGGATATCGCGTCAGTCCAAGAAATCGCCGAACAAGAAAAATGCACGGATCGATACATCCGAAAGCTTCTTCCACTCGCATATCTTGCACCAGATATCGTTGAGTCAATTCTCGATGGAAATCAACCCGCAAGCCTCGCTCTCAAGAAACTGATTCAAACCCGAATCCCATTATCATGGAGCGCTCAGCGTAACGCGCTAGGATTCGTAGGTTAATCTGGCAGCACCGCGTAGCCTTTCACTGCCGTCCCATAAACTCACACAGCATTGCACTTCTCTAATTCCATTCAGGCTAGAGCATAGATACCGCCAAACCGGACCTCGCGCTACCCCTTCAGAGAATCTCGGCAAGATCGTTGCAGATCAGTTGTTCTCGACGCAGATTCGGAGAAAACTTCGATTGGGAATGTGCCGACAGTCCGGGCGGATGGGGCGATTCGTGGGTTCGTGAAGCGGAACTCAAGGTGAGAAGGAAAAAATGGCGGTGTTAAGAGGCGCTACGAACTGACTCTCACCTGAA
>JAYGCN010000311.1:0-3142 GCA_046583315.1 Candidatus Hydrogenedentota bacterium | reverse complement strand
GATGCGGTGTCAATTTTGCGGGACCGCGTGATCCCCGGTCGGGATGAACCGGTATTCGGCAACCCCGCATCCGTCAATATGCTCATTGCGACGCACGCAGTCGTATTCGATGTCACCGATGGCGTAATCTGGGTATCCGCGAGTCCTCACCAGCTCGGCCAATTCGTACCCTTCGGGTTTGACGAATTCGAAGCACCGAAGGGTAAAGCGATTATCGCCTCCGACCCAATTCTTGATAACGGAGGATATAAACGCTTCACAGACAGCGTCGCGCTTATTGAAGAAGCGGAGGGGTTGTTCGCGTCCAAAAAGTACGACCAGGCTATGGATAGGTGCGCGGATGCGGAAAAACTGAACACCGGTGACTATCGAGTTTTTCTACTGAAAGCGCAGATTGCGGTCAAACAGAAAAACTGGGACGTGGCCAGAGAAGCATCCGCAGTTGCGCAGGGACTATACGTCGCTTATGGTCATGAACAGCAGGAATTGGACGAATTGATAGAAACAGTCAACAGGCATACAAAGGGATAGGCAGCATCATGGACGACAACGAGAAACAGGTGGCACTGGTAACCGGTGGAAGCCGGGGCATTGGACGTGCAATTGCACTTGCACTTGCGAAAAGCGGTCGGCATGTAATTGTAAACTACCGAAGCCAGCAAAAAAGTGCACTGGAAGTCGCTAAAAGCATTGAAGCCGAAGGGGGAACGGCAGAAATTTGTGCCTTCGACGTTGCCGACGGAGAAGCGACAGCGACAGCGATCGAGCAGCTCTACGAAAAACATCCACGTATCGATATCTTGGTGAACAATGCCGGAATCACGCGCGACACACTTCTCGTCTTCATGAAAACAGAGGAATGGCAGCAAGTCATAGATACTAATTTGACGGGATTTTTTAACGTAACCCGACCTGTTTCCAAGAAAATGCTTCTGAAGAGGACGGGTCGAATTGTCAATATATCTTCGACCGCCGGCCAAACGGGCCAGGCCGGTCAAGTAAACTATTCTGCTTCGAAAGCTGGGCTAATCGGCGCGTCCAAGGCACTGGCGCGAGAAATCGCGAAACGTAACATCACCGTGAACGTTGTCGCTCCCGGATTTACCGAAACGGACATGCTAGAGGGGTTGCCAATAGACGAGATCAAAAAGACGATTCCAATGCAGCGTATCGGTGAGCCGGATGACGTGGCCGCTCTGGTCGTGTTTCTGTGTTCCTCGGAAGCGGGCTATATCACCGGTCAGGTGATTGGTGTCAACGGCGGGATATGTTAACCAACGCGCGCTACGTTGCTATTCTTCGTCCGAGGATCAGTTTTTGCAATTCCACCACTCAAAAATACACTATTGTAGAACATTACATTCGGTGAGGAGTACGCCTTGGGGCATCAAGTAGCAATAACGGGCATGGGCATTATCTCGTGTCTCGGTCTAAATCTGGCAGACGTATCTCATTCCTTGCAAAACGGGCGGTCTGGAATCATGTTCGACGAGGAACGTGTGAAAGCGGGATTTCGGTCTCCATTAACAGGGAAGATTGTCGATTTCGACCCGGAAAACTGGGGACTCAAGCGCAAACATCTGAAAACAATGGGTGAGCCGGCTCAATACGGATACACAGCAGCGCTCGATGCGATTGCAGATGCCGGACTCGACGATGAACAGATCCAGAATCCACGATGTGGGATTGTCATGGGGAACGATAGCGTCGCAGGCGCAACCGTCGAAGGTCACAAAACCTGGGAGGAAAACGGCGCGACTCGATCCATCGGGAGTGGTTATATATTTCAGGGCATGAATTCGACGGTAACCAGGAATCTCGCCACCTACCTGGGCATTCAGGGAGCAAGTTGGACTTTGGCCGGAGCCTGCGCCAGCGGAGCACATGCTATCGGACAAGGGTGCGCGCTCATTCGCTCTGGATTGCAGGACATCGTTCTCGTGGGTGGCGCACAGGAAACAAATTACCAGAGCATGGGTAGTTTCGATGCGCTCACTGCGTTCTCTACCAGACTGGATTCACCCACGGAAGCGTCTCGTCCTTTTGACGTGGACTGCGACGGACTCGTGCCCAGCGGCGGCGGCGCGTGTCTTATTCTTGAGGATCTAGAGTATGCACGCCAACGAGGGGCTCGGGTTTACGGCATCGTCCGTGGATATGGTTTTTCCACCAATGGCACCCCCTATCTCTCACGACCGGATGCAAACGGTGCCGCCAGAGCGATGCGCATGGCGTTGGACGATGCAAAAATAAGTCCAGCAACAATAAATTATGTAAATGCACATGCCACGTCAACTCCTCTGGGCGACGCCGCAGAGGCAACTGCCATTGCGCAGACCTTGGGTACGCAGATTCCGGTATCATCAACGAAATCCATGACGGGCCACGAATGCTGGATGGGCGGCGCCAGCGAAGTAATCTATACGACGCTCATGGCGCGCGATAAATTTTTGGCACCCAATATCAATTTTACGCGCATGCGCGAGGACTGTCCAGCGATCAATATCAATCACGAAACACGATCAATGGAATTAAAATACGCCATGTCTGACTCCTTCGGCTTTGGCGGAACAAACGCAAGTTTAGTACTCGATTACAGCGACATGCAACGATAGGAGATTTACTGAAGATGAACAGCGACGCAGCCATTAGTATCATTCACAATATTTTTATAGAAGGATTTGATGTCGAACCGGACGCACTTGTAGGCACCGCTCAATTGGGCGACGACCTTGGCCTTGATAGCCTCGACGGCTTGGATCTTGTTGTTGCTCTGGAAAAAGAATTTGGGCTACAAATACCAGAAGAAAAAGCTCGGTCCATGAGCGTCTTGCAGGATATTTACGATTATGTCGAAGAAAAATCAAATTGATAATCGGACCCGCATAACAAATTCTTGGATACGGATTAGATTTGCATTCAGAACATGATAAACAGACTGACCGTGGATGGACGGGGCGTACACGCGGAGGCGTGTTCGGAAACTGGGTCTTTCATCGGATCATTCAGGTGTTTGGGATGATTCCTGCCTACGCCTTACTGGTGTTTGTTGCAGCCTATTTTCTAATTTTCGCTCCGAAAGCGCTACGTGCTTCGCTTCAGTACCAGAAACGAATTGGTTACAACGGCCCGGGTTTCTTCA
>JAYGCN010000260.1:0-31920 GCA_046583315.1 Candidatus Hydrogenedentota bacterium | reverse complement strand
GCTGATTCACCCGCAGCACCAATACCAACGGTTCCGTCAACGCTTCAGGCGCCGCCCCCCAAAGAGCATCAACCTTCGCCATCACCAACAGTTGACGATCATAGGGCGCACTCATCCATTCTAGATACGCCTCAAAACCTGGAGCCGGATGACCGATAAAGATTCGAACGGACTCATCGCCCGATGCCGATGACGGTGTCTCCGATCGCATTAAAAGTTCGCCTACCATGGACAACTTCTGTCCAAATCGGGACCAAAGATCGTCGGACTCGTTCTCGAATCGATTCGTGTATCGCGATCGGGAATCCAGGCTCGTTCGATTCAGGCGGATGAGATCCAGTTCGGAAAAATTGAGCTGCGGCAACGTCACGGGCGGCAGTGAAGCCCAGCGATCATTCACCACACTGCCCGACTCCATTCGTTCCAGCGCATCTTCGGCCGACGGAGCCTCCAGCGCGTGCTCAGAAGTGTCAGCGAAGTTCGACACAGAACGGGACTCAACAATACTGAGATCGTAATACGCCAGCTCCGGTCGCGGAAAATAAACCACAATTCGAAACAGCGTCACCATCGAGAGATGAAATAAAAACGAGAACGCCAGGGCCATCGTCATGACCCGGTCGTGCCCCGCTACGGGTTTCATGCGCCGTTTTCGGAAGGCTGAGCAACAATGGAGGACTTGGATATGCCCAGACTGTTAAGAATACCCAATACTTCTATCAGGCGACCCGCATCCGAACGGTGATCTGGACGAATCAGCACCAGTAAATCCGGTCGACCCGCGACTTTTTCAGAGAGAATTCGGGTGAACTCATCCATCGAGTCTATAGGTGTTTCATCCAGGTAGATTTTCCCTTTACCCTCAGGCCCGTCCGTGCCGTACGCCAAGGTGATCGACAATTCCTTCTTCTCTAGATTCGTGGCGCCCTTGGCCTCAGGCATCTCAATCGATATCGCGCTGTGCGTAACGAAGGTCGCCGACAGCATGAAGAAAATTAGCAACTGAAACACCACATCGATCATGGGTGTCAGATCAAGTTTGGGTTGCTCGCGATGTGTCGATTCAATCTTGAATTTCATAGCTACCGCCGCTGAGCGTCTTCACTCTTGGTCAACAACTCGACAAGTTCTGAAGAGCTGATTTCCATTTCCAAAACCATATTGTCAACCCGCGTCACAAAATAGTTGTACGCGACCAAGGTAGGAATCGCCACCGTCAACCCCGCCGCCGTCGTCACCAGCGCATTCGAAATCCCTTCAGCCAAATCACTCGGATTCACCAGGCCCTGCTTGTTCTGAATCTGTTTGAAGGCCTTAATCATACCCGCAACCGTTCCCAGCAACCCAAGAAGCGGCGCAATATTCGCGCAGGTCGACAAGGCCGGCAGATAACGCTCCAGCCGTGGTATCTCAAGATGCCCCGCATCTTCAATCGCCTCGCGAATATCCTCTTTGCCACGATCATGCTTGAGGATGCCCGCCTTCATGATGCGCGCGACCGGCACATCGGCCTCGTGGCAAATATCGATGGCCTCCTGCGTACGATTCTGATGCAACACCGTGCGCATCGCATCCATCAGCTCACGGGTATCGATCGTCGCACGACGCAATGTGAAAAATCGCTCGATCGTGATCGCCAGCGCGACCACCGAACAAGCCAGAATCGGCAGCATGATAATGCCGCCCGTAAATATTACTTCGTAAGCATCCAATAACGGCTGTGGCACGTGTACATCCCCCGGTTAAACCTTTTATAACGTTACCAAGTGTGCACTTCGGTAAACCTAATGCGTCACAAGGGTCCCCATTCCAGACTGCGTAAATAACTCAATCAACAGCGCGTGAGGTACCCGCCCATCGATTATATGTGTTTTGCTCACACCATAATCAAGTGCTTTATGGCACGCGTCAATTTTCGGGATCATTCCACCGGCAATCACGCCCTGATCCGTCAATTCCTTGACCTCTTCGAAACGCACCTGATGGATTAACGTCTCCGGATCGTGCATATCACGCAGCAATCCCGGCGTATCCGTCAAAAACACCAATTTCTCCGCCGATAACGCCGCCGCGATCTCTCCGGCAGCCGTATCCGCGTTGACATTCCACGTACGCCCCTTCGTATCCGTCGCAATCGGCGCGATCACCGGAATCGTACCGGCATCGCACAGCACGTCAATAATCCCGCAATTCACCGTATCAATGACCCCGACATGGCCAATATCAACACCATCGTCAAGCTCAACTTTTTTGGCATGCAGCAGATTCGCATCCTTTCCAGACAGACCCAGCGCGTTTCCGCCAGCCTGATTGATCAGCGTCACGATATCCTTGTTGACCGAACCCGCCAACACCATTTCTGCAACCTCTACCGCTTCCTTCGACGTGACCCGAAGACCCTTGTGAAACGTCGACTCGATGCCAAGCCTCTCCAGCGTGCGGCTGATATGCGGACCGCCCCCATGCACGACGACGGGATTCATGCCGACGTATTTCATCAGCACAACATCTTCCGCAGTCAATCGACGAATCGCCGGATCGTCCATGGCACTTCCGCCGTATTTGATGACGACCGTCTTGCCGGCGAATTCGCGGATGTACGGCAGTGCCTCAACCAGTACATTCGCTTTATCAATGTATTCCTGCATAGAAAAGTTTCCTAGGATCGATAATCGGCGTTAATACTAACATAGTCGTGGCTGAGATCGGAGGTCCAATAAAATGCGCATCCCGATCCGCTACCCACCGAAACGTGAATCGTAAATTCAGGATCAAGCATCACCGCCGCCGCATCCTTCTCCCGATAATCCGCCACAAGTCCATCCCTGCACAACACGACATCGTTCAACCCAATCTGAAGCCGAGAAGGATCAAAGTCGACACCGGCATAGCCCGCCGCACACGCGAATCGACCCCAATTCGGGTCCTGACCAAAAAACGCCGTCTTGCACAATTGAGAATTTCCGATGGCCCGTGCGATAGACTTGGCCTCATCATCATTTCGAGTGCCTGTCACAGCAATTTCAACAAACTTCGTAGCCCCCTCACCATCCCGCACCAAATCGCGGGCCATATCCTGACAAAGCGCCAACAACGCCCCGGCAAACACCTTGTAGCCATCCGTCTCCGGCGTTAGCGTCTCCGTTTCACTCGCGCCGTTGGCAAATACCAAGACCGTGTCACTCGTGCTCATGTCATTGTCGATGCCGATCCGATTGAATGACTCGTTCACCACCGAGCTGAGCAACGGCGATAGCACCTCGTGCGAAACGGCCGCATCCGTCGTCACCACACAAATCATTGTCGCCATATTCGGCGCGATCATACCCGAGCCTTTCGCAATGGCGCCGAGTCTCACCGATTTTCCGTCGATTGTAATTTCAAGCGCCCGTTCCTTCGGCACCGTATCCGTGGTCATAATGGCTTCCGCGGCGTGCGGACTACCGCTGTGAGACAAGGCATCAATGCAATCGTCAATGCCGTTTTCAATTCGATCCATCGGAAGAGGCACGCCAATTACGCCAGTACTGCAAATACACACTTCCTCCGGACCATAGGGCGCGCCATTGGCCACGGCAACCGCCATCTCTTTGACATTTTCCATGCCTTTCGCGCCGGTCGCCGCATTGGCATTGCCGCTATTAATAAATACCGCCCGCGCATGCCCGTTGGCGCATCGATCAATGTTCCAGAACACCGGTGGCGATTTCATGACGTTTTGCGTAAACGTGCCAGCCACCGTTGCCGGTGACGTACTCACGATCAACGCACAGTCACGCTTCTCGGAACCTTCCTTAATGCCCGCCGGAACACCCGATGCCCGATATCCTTCCGGTGCGGTTACACCGCCCTCGATAGACTTCATATCGTCATGCCCCCGAGCTTCAATCCCGTCGTCTCATCCAGACTGAACATCAGATTCATACACTGCAACGCCATACCCGCCGTGCCCCCAACCAGATTGTCGATCGCGCTCACGATAATCAGATTGCCCGTCCGTTCATCGTGCACCCAGCCAAAATCACAAAAATTCGTGCCGGCCACCTGATTCAGATCCGGTATCTTTCCCTCACCCAGCACACGCACAAACGGTTCATCGGCATAAACACTAAACACTTCGTCGAGGTCAACAGCATTCGAGGGCCGAATCGTAATTGTCGAAAGAATTCCCCGCGTGAACGGGCCGATATGCGGCGTAAACTGAATCTGAACCTTTCGATCCAGCTCCTGCTCCATTTCCGGCGTATGCTGATGCACTCCAATTTTGTAGGCCCGTACGTTCTCGTTCATTTCGGGAAAATGAAAATTCTGATTTACTGATTTACCCGCGCCCGACAAACCCGAAATCGAATCCACAATGACAGGAACCTCTGTCTCCATCACAGCGACCAACGGTTTCAACGGCACAATCACACTCAAGGGATAACATCCCGGCACCGCAACAAGCTGGGCGTCTCTCAACGCTTCCCGATACAGCGGCACCATCCCGTACACCCGCTCCTCAAGCAATTCAGGCTGAGTGTGTTCCGCGTGGTAATACATCTTGAATTCATCCAAATCGAGCAATCGGAAATCCGGTCCCATATCTATGACCCGCACGCCCGCATCGCGAAGCGCCGCACCCGTCTCCATGGACTGTGTCCCCGGAACACCGATAAACACCACGTCGCAGGCCTTGGCCATCGCGGCGGCATCAAATGCCTCGAAGCAAATATCCGTCAAACCGGCAAATCCGGGCAAAACGTCGCTCACCGCCTGGCCCACCGCCGAAGTCGATGACGCGGCAACAAATTCCGCCCCGTCGTGGTTCAGCAATAGTCGCAGCAGTTCCCGGCCCCCATATCCCGTTGCGCCAACGAGTCCAACCCGTATCATGTGAATCTCCTGTAAGTAGTGGGCAATTATACAGTTATGCCCCAAATCCAATCAAGAAAATCTCGACAGAGACCTTTTCATACTGGGAGGCCATGCGCACAAAACCAAATGAGAATACTTCGTATAATACCGACATTGACAATTACCCGATGCCGTTGTAAGATTTATAAACGTACCTTGGGGAGAGATGTGCATCTTAACTCGGTATGAAAAACCAAGCGACGCCTCGCACCCGACTAGAGGCGTCGCTATTTTCTTGCGTCGCGAGCTCTTCCGGCCACTGTGTATCGTTTCTGAACATTGCGGCCAATTTCGCCCCCATGATATACTCTTGTTCTTCCTCAACTGATTTCATTACACCTTCAATTCGACACGAGTCTCCATGAAAAAAGCATACATCCAAACCTACGGCTGCCAAATGAACGAGCACGATACTTACCGCATGGCGGGTCTGCTCGTGGCCGAAGGCTATACCATGACCGACGACGTGAACGACGCCAACCTCGTCCTCGTAAACACCTGCTCGGTCCGACACAATCCCGAAAACAAGGTCTATAGCCAGCTCGGGCGTCTGCGCGATCTCAAGAAAACCCGCGACGACCTCATTATCGGCGTAGGCGGCTGCGTCGCGCAACAGGAAGGCGAGGCTATCCTGAAACGCGAGAAAACCGTGGATATGGTCTTCGGCCCGGACAATCTGTTCAAGCTGCCGGAAATGATCGAACGCGTTCAGAACGGTGAACGCGTCCTCATGACAAAATGGCAACCCCACGAACGCCGCGTCCACAATTTCATCCCCGAAGAATGGGTCGAAAAGGGTCACGTCGAAGGTTGCAAAGCCTACATCTCAATCACAAAAGGCTGCGACAACTTCTGCACCTTCTGCGTCGTGCCCTACACGCGCGGACGCGAAGTCAGTCGCGAACCGGACAACATTCTGCTCGAAGCCCGCGACCTCGCCCGTCGAGGTGCCAAGGAAATCTGGTTGCTCGGTCAAAATGTAAACTCGTATAGCGCGAAAGGCCACGGGTTTTATCGGTTGCTTCAAGACCTCGTCACCGTCGACGAACTCGAACGCATACGATTCACCTCGCCACATCCCAACGACTGGAACAACGAACTCTCCGACCTCATGGTCTCCGAAAAGAAGATCTGTAACCAACTTCATATTCCCTTCCAGGCCGGGTCCAGCCGTATGCTCAAGAAAATGAAACGCGGCCACACGCTCGAAGAATATCTCGACAAAATTCACTACATGCAATCGGTCAATCCCACACTCGAACTCAGCACCGACATCATCGTCGGCTTCCCCACCGAAACAGAAGATGAATTCCAACAAACGCTCGACGTCGTGCGTGAAGCCCATTTCAGCCAGATTTTCCCCTTCAAATACTCCCCGCGCCCCAAAACAAAGGCTGCACAGATGCCCGACAACGTATCCCGTGAGGTCAAAGAAGACCGCCTGGCACGCCTCATCGCCCTGCAAAAAGAACTCCACGAAGTCGACATCCAAAAACTAGTCGGCACCCGACAAACCGTATTGATCGACAGCGCCAGCGTTCGCGAACAGGACACCATGAGTGGCCGCACCGACGGCTATCGACCCGTATCCATCAAATCCACGGACCTCGACATTGGCGACCTCGTCGATGTCACCATCCAGTCCGCCAGCGGGCACTGGCTCTACGGCGAGCCCATCGAAGAACCCGCCACCGTGTAAAACTCCACCGAAAGGATCACCATGCGCCTCCACGTTTTTCCCAGCGGCACCGCTGAACTCACCGCAGCGACGGGCATCGTCATTCCGATCTTCGAGGACGAGGCACCCAACTGGGGCACGACCATTTCCGAAGCCGATGTCGCACTACTCGAAACAATCGCGCTCGAAAAAGGCTTCGCGGGAAAAGCCGAGAATTGTTATGTGCTTCCCACGCCCATCAGCCCCTATCGATGCGCCATCGTCGTGGGTCTAGGGACACATGCCGACTTTGATGCCGAAGTACTCCGGCGCGCGGCAGGAAAAATTTGCCCGCTCATTCAAAGCCACGCCATCGACCATCTCGTATTCGACGCTTCAGGCAGAGATGCCTTTCCGATTGAAGCCTTCGTCGAAGGTATCATCCTCGGCACCTACGATTTTCGCGCCTACAAAACTTCAATAGAATCCGAATCGGACCTAAAAGAACTATCCATCGTCATACAATCCGAAGAAGCCCTGGCCGACCTGCGCGAAGGATGCGCCCGGACCGCCATCGTCTGCAACAACGTAAACTGGGCGCGCGACCTGGCCAACACGCCGCCGAACAATCTCACGCCCACGATACTGGCCAACGAAGCGGAAGCCTTCGCGAAATCACTGGGACTCACCTGTACCATTTTCGACGACAAACGCCTCGAAGCCGAAAAAATGAATGGGATTCTCTCCGTCTCCCAAGGTTCCTCCGAAGAAGCACGACTCATCACGCTGGAATATAGCCATCCCGATGCAAAGCAAACCCTCGCCATGGTCGGCAAAGGCGTCACCTTCGACACCGGCGGCATCAGCATCAAAGGTGCTGTCGACATGCACGAAATGAAATTCGACATGTGCGGAGCCGCCGCCGTGCTCGGTGCCATGAAATCCATCGGCGAAATCAAACCAATCATCAACGTCATCGCCGTCGTACCCGCAGCCGAAAACAAAACCGGCCCCGAAGCCTACGTGCCCGGCGACATCATCACCATGTACAACGGAAAAACCGTCGAAGTCCACAACACCGACGCCGAAGGCCGCATGCTGCTCGCCGACGCGCTGGCCTACACGGAAAAAACCTTCAAACCGAATGCCATCGTCGATCTGGCCACCCTCACTGGGGCGATAGTCGTCGGACTCGGTCACTATGCCGCCGGCGTATTCTCCAATGACTCAGACCTCGTCTCCGAACTCGATCTCGCTGCCGATGCCTCCGGCGAACGCATCTGGCCCATGCCCCTGTGGCAAGACTACCGAAAACTCGTCGACGGCACCCACGCCGATCTCTGCAACATCGGACCCCGTGGTGAAGCAGGCTCCATTACTGCCGCGGCGTTCCTGAGCCACTTCGTCGATTCCACACGCTGGGCGCACGTCGACATCGCCGGCACCGCCTGGGGCGGCAAACACATCTCCTACCTCAATCCCGATCACGCGACGGGCTACGGAGTACGACTATTAACCCAATGGATCATTGACGAATCCATCGCCGAAACTGATTAACCCAAGAAAGTTTCCATCATGAGCATTTTCCAGGACGACATCCTCAAAGACCGCACCCTACTCATCACCGGCGGCGGCGGCGACATCTGCAGCGACATCGCAACCGTCTTCTCCGCACACGGCGCAAATGTATGTATCACCAGTCGAAGCCAGGAACGTCTCAACGAAGCCGCCGACATCATTCGCGAAAAAACCGGTGGAAACGTCCTCGCCGTCGCAGGAGACGTGCGCGACTACGAAGCCGTTGAAGCAGTCGTCGCAAAAACAGTGGAAACCTTCGGCGGTATCGACATACTCATCAACGGAGCCGCAGGAAATTTCCCGGCACCCCTCGCCGCGCTCAGTGCCAACGCTTTCAACACCGTCATCGAAATCGATTTACAGGGTACCTTCAACATGACGAAGGCCTGCTTCCCCCATCTCATGGCCGCCGGCGAAAAACACGGTAACGCCAGCGTCACCAATATCACCGCCACCCTGCAATACACCGGTACACCCTTCCAGGGACACGTCTGCGCCGCAAAAGCAGGCATCGATTCACTGACTCGCACCATCGCCACAGAGTGGGGTTCCCTGGGCATTCGCGCAAACGGCATAGCACCCGGCCCCATCGGAGACACCGAAGGCATGCGACGCCTAGCCCCCACCGAAGAACTCTCAAACTCGTTCATGAAACAAGTGCCTCTCGGTCGATTCGGAACCGTGCGTGAAATCTCAGACGCCTGCCTCTTCCTCGCCAGCGACGCTTCAAAATTCACAACCGGCGCGATTCTCGTCATCGATGGCGGCGCATGGTTATCGTCCCCCGCAATAGGCGGACTGGATCTCGGGTAACGACTCAGGGCTTGACGACCATTCCATCGCGGGCCATGATGACTTCGCCTTTGTAGATGTCGCTCACACCGCGCACAAACATTTTTTCCGCGGCATCCGTCGGCGGAATACTCGGCACCAGATGCGTCAGCACAACTTTCTTGGCGCCGGCGTCGCGCGCAATTTCCGCCACTTCGAGTTTGTCCGTATGGTAATCCATCAATTCCTCGAGCATCGCTGACTGACGGGGATTCCCTCGTTTCAAAGCCCCCACCATGCCCTTCAACACTTGCGTATTCATCGCCTCGTGAATGAGCAAATCACAATCCTTCGCCATCTCTACCATAATCGCCGCCTTCTTCGTGTCTCCCGAAATCACGATCGATTTCCCCTGAAATTCGAAGCGATACCCCACAGCGGGCTCAATCGGATGATGATCCACTTCGAACATACGAATGATCAGACCATCTTCTTCGTAAATCACACCCGCTTCATGCTCCTCCACATCCGCAGTCATCGCCGCCGCAGAATACTTCTCACCATGATGCGCCACGCGATATTCCGTATCTCGTTCGTAAGGTGCTAACAGAGCATCCGCCACGTCACGCATTCCCTTCGGCCCAAGAACCCTCATCGGAAGTTTCGCGCCCCCGATCGCCCGATTCACCATAAACTCACCCAGCTCGGATATATGATCATTGTGAAAATGCGTATACAGCACCGCCGTCACATCCAGATTCTGGGTCTCCACAAGCCGCATGAAACTCCCCCGTCCCGTATCCACCAGAAATTTCCGATCCCCCGCCACGATCAACGTCGCCGCACATGCTCGCTCCGAATTCGGAATAGGAATGCCCGTGCCAATCAATACCGCGTGAAAGGTCTCATCCGCAGCAAATGCACCCGATTGAAGACCGGGAAAAATACCAAGTAGACCTGTTACAACGAAAAAAAGTGCGAGTCGAACAAGATTCATGTCGATCCTCCATTATCCTGAGCGAACGCCACCCGTTGGTGCCGCCCAGTTTCGCTATGGTACCATAGGGCCTGCTGAAAACAACACCCACCTGCTGATTCGGGCACCGGTACATCAACCTGTGCCGTGACCTGACGCAGAAACAATTGGACTCGCTTACACCTGCATGAACACTGTAGATCGCGCCGAAGAACTCGTTATTGCCGGAAAATATACCGACGCCCTTGCCCTCATCCAGACGCTGTATGACCAAACTTTGCCCGGCTCCGATCGCGGGCGCGCGCTGGCATTGGAGGTCGTCATCCTGGAATCCCTCGACCAGGGCCAGGAAGCCCACAATCTCATCGACGACATCATGAAAGACGAAGGAGACGACTACACCTTCGTGCTGGCTGCAGGCGTCGAATTCGCAGAACTCAATGCCTTCCCCCACGCCGAGATGTTTCTCAAAAATCTGTGCGAACTCGTCCCCGACGATCCCGTCCCCTGGTTCAACCTCGCCATCTCGTTGGGACGCGAAGCCCGTTACCCCGAATCCATCGCGGCCTACGAAACCTGCCTGACCCTTGACCCGGAGTTCGCGGAGGTTTATTTCCAAAAAGCCCATTGCCATCAGCTCATGGGCGAACTCGATCTCGCAGCCTCTACCTACACCACCTATCTCGAACGGACTCCCCAGGACGGAGAAGCCTGGATCGGCCTCGGCGTGATATACAGCGACCTCGGAAACTTCCAATCCGCCTACGACGCATTCGAAAAAGCATCCAAAGTCGACTTTGACCAGGAAGAGGTCTACTACAACTGGGCCATCACCGCCGTACGCAATCAGGACACCGAACAAATCCAGCAATGCATTGAAGAATTGCAAGAGCTGAACCCGAACGGATGGCGTACCCTCATGACCCGCGCGGACTACGAGGAAGGCCAGGATCACATCTGGCCCGCATGGGAAATCCTGCTGGAAGCCTTCGACGAAGCCATCGAAGACGAAGAACTCGATCCCGCGTCACGCGACTACGTGATCGCCACCATCCTTCGATTCGCCAATCGCAACCAAATGCACGAACACGCATCCGAAGTCGTAACCCGCATCTTCGATGAAGGCCTCTTCGGCGAAGATGTCCTCGGTGGGCTCCAAATCCTCGAAGGTAAAGCTTCCAACACAGCCGCCAGCTACCAGGTGGTCCTCAAAACGAATGTGGAAGAATCGGATAACGTATTCTTTGAAGGATCGGAACGTTTCATCGTCTACGGTGTGAGTTCCCAGGACCCCGATCAAGCCTTGGTTTTCGCACAAGCCTTCGAGTCGAAATGCAGCACCGAAACGTGGGCCATGGACTCCATCTACCAACTCAGCGACGCCGACGAAGGCCTGCTAGGTGTCTACTGGCGCTCGGCACTGCTCGATACCCGGCCTGGACAATGACCTTGACGCCTGTGGCACGATGCGCGCTATTGGTTACCCTTATCGCGTCGGCAACCCTGGTCGAACCCATACTCCACCACTGGCTGCACGCCTACGAAACCGAAAGCGGTGTTGCTACCGGTCTCCACACCGCCGATTCCGCCATCTACCTGCAGGCCATGGAAATGCTCAGCAACGGATTCCACTACCCCTTAAGCGCCTTCTCCACCAGCGCGGCGCAATGTTCCGGCAACACCAACTCCAACGCCGCCGCATGACCCTGCTCCGACATCTTGCCCCAGGTCATCTGCAATACATTAATAAGTTTCGGCTCATCCATGTCATCCCGATCCGAAAACTCTTCAATATGATTCTCCAAAAACACCAACGCCGCCGCATCTTCCAGTGTCTGCGTATCCGGATTCTTGCGCAGATTCTTCTTATCCATAATCTGCCGGACCGCGTCGACCGATTCCTCGTCGTAACCCACCTCGGTCATGATCGCACCCGCTTTGTCCGCGTGATACCCATACAAAAACGTGCGCCACTGATAATACCCCGCCTTGCCCTCTGGATAATCACTACGCGGAATCTCCCACCGACAGATATGCTGCGCCCGCGCCGCAATCTTCAACGCCTCCGAAGCCTCTGGATTCAACCGCTCCACCCAAGCCATCATCCGCTTCCCATAGATCTGCTCCTTCGACCCCTCAACCCCATCCAGCGTGTCGGTTTTCGGATCGGCAGCATTGGCCTCATCGATTCGACGTATCACCGCGTCCAGTTTCGATTCGTTCGTCATGAGTTCTGGTCGATCCCCCCCGCCGTTGTATGCTATCATTTCGGCTTCATTTCCCATTACATCACATCGCGAATCGCGTGAACAAGCAAGAGAGAAGCCATGTCCAACACCAAAATTATCGCTGTGCTCGAAGGGGACGGAATCGGTCCCGAAATTACCGTTGAAGCCATCAAAGTCCTTCACAAAATCGAAGAACAATCCGGCGTCACCTTCGACTTGCGCCCGGCCCCCTTCGGCGGAAAAGCCTGGTTCGATCACGGCACTGCCTTCCCCGAAGAAACCAAAGCCATCTGTGACGAAGCCGACGCCATCATCAAAGGCCCCATCGGCCTCAGCTTCGAGGAGTCAAAGAAAATTCCCGTCGACGAACAACCCGAACGTGGCGCATTGTTACCCCTACGCCGACGCTACAACACCTTCGCGAATTTCCGGCCCGTCTACCTGCCCAAAGAATTAGCCCACTTCTCCCCGCTCAAGCCCCGCGTCATCGGAGACGGTATCGACATCATGATCATCCGCGAACTCGTCGGCGGACTCTACTTCGGCTCCAAAAAACACGGCATCAACGACGCAGGCAAACGCTACGTACACGAAACCCTCGAATACGACGAAGATCAGATCGCACAAATCCTGCACGTCGGTTTCAAAGAAGCCATGGGCCGCAAGAAAGTCCTCCACAACATCCACAAAAACAACGTACTCCAATCCAGTGTGTTGTGGTGCGAAATCCTCGACGAAGTCGCCATGGAGTACACCGAAGTCGAAGTCAAACACGTCATCGTCGACGCTGCCGCCACAGCGCTCCTCCTCAACCCCAGCCAATTCGACGTCATGGTCATGGAAAACATGTTCGGCGACATCCTCTCCGACCAGGCCGGCGGATTGCTCGGCTCGCTCGGACTCATGCCCTCCGCATGCGTCGGCGACGAAAAAGCCTACTACGAACCCTCCCACGGTTCCGCCCCCGACATTGCCGGCCAGGGTATTGCCAACCCCTACTCCATGATAGGCTCCATCGCACTCATGCTCGAGAAAAGTTTCGGCATGAACGCTGAAGCCAAACGCATCCGGGAAGCCATGACCGCCGTCTTCACCGAAGGCTACACCACCGCCGACCTCCGCGACCCCGAAGGCAAACTCGAATCCATCAGCACAGCCCAATTCGGAGACAAGGTCGTCGAGAAGCTCTAACATCCCTGCAAGGGATGAACACGAATAGCCGAGGGGTCGCAATCCCCCCCGCGACCCAACGCCGAAGGTGTTGAATAAGGCGAGGAGCCGCGCAGATTTTGCACTGTTAGCGTCGCCTACTTCTTATCGCGGTAATACCCGATAACCCCAATCCATAGATCCCCCCTATTCGGAGCACGATATCCCCTCCAAAACAGGTTATGGCCTTCGTCAATAACGTACATCCCATCAGGAAAGTGCCTATTCACGGCATAGGCTACGATCGAAATATCGGAAGGAGAACGGCTCCCTATTTCCACATACTCCTTGCTACCGTTCACGCCGACCGTCAGAATCACGAGTTCTTGACCATCGGGAACCGCTTCAGAATGACGATACCTCAGGGGAGAGTTTTCGGGATGCTGAATTTGGAGCAGAAACGTCCTCGTTTTCTGAGAGGGATTCGTTTTTTTGTCTCGGAAGTACCCATCGACTCCCACTTTGTACTTTGTGTCCGCCGAACTCAACATTTCAATCCGAATTCTTCGTCCTTCGTCGATGAGGAATAGCTCGTGCTCGAATTCCAACTCTGTTGGGCGATGCCAAAGCGTGAACACATCGGTTGGATTAGCCGCAGATTGATTTTGGAGTAACAGATCATAGGACCCATCGATCCGCAATATCACGAGTTCCTTCCCCTGAGGAACGACCATCGCGTCTTCCAGCACAGGGGAGGCATCTCGAAAAGTCGTTGTATAGTACTCGCGAGATTGTTTACCACTCGCAGTTCCAGACTCCTGGGCGACCCCGTATGTAGCCGACCACAAAGACAGGATGAGAACCGCAGAAACCACCGAAATACTAAATCGCATAATCACACCTCCATTTACCTTTAAGCTTCTTTTACGGCAACACAGGTATAAACTTTATACAACAACTTTTCCATCGGCCCGGATCAAAAGAAATGATACCCTAACAAACACCATGACAGGAGCGACGCGATGGGCGAAGGTGAGATTGAATCCTCTTTTCTAAAAGAGATGCACGAAGGTCTGGAATAGTCCTGCGAACGAGCCGCGGCCATCCCAAAAGATCTCACCCCGGAACAACTCAACTGGAAACCGGGCGAAGACAAATGGAGCATCGCTCAGTGCTTTGAACATACGCTCGTGGGGGCCGATCGCTACGCCGAAAAACTTGGGCCCGCCATTGAAGGTGCCCGCAACAATCAACTCAATGTCCAAGCCGACCTTCAACCCCGCCACACCCTGATGGGCCGCCTGATTCTACGGGCAATGGAACCCACGGCCAGGCGCACAATGTCCGCACCAAAACTCTTCGCGCCAACTCAATCCCCGATTTCCGAAGACATAGCAGATCGATTTGTCCAAAGCCACGAAAACATCGCGAAATTGATAACCGATTGCGACGGACTCGATCACAATCGAATCAAACTCAGTTCCCGGGTTGCGCGAATCATCCGCATCAACGCCACTGACGCTTTCAATATCCTCGTCACCCACGCTGAACGCCACCTCAATCAGGCCGACGGTGTTCGGCAGTTATCAGAATTTCCCAATGGCTAGATTAGGACGCGCCGTTCAACCCTACTTCAGCGCGAAGACCCAGATGCTCGCGCCGCCCTGGTCACCGGGAATGCCTTTGGTGCCGCTCCAGCGACGGTAGTGGCCGGTGATGTCGCGGACGTGGTTGTTGGTCATGCCGACGACGACGGCGATGTATTGGGTTTCGCCAACTTGGTAGGTGATCACACTCGAGCTCGGCGCGTCATCCAACGGCGCTTCCCACAACAATTTTCCGGTCGCATCGTCGAAAGCTTTCAGCGAAGGGTCGATGTCCCCCGCGAAGACCACGCCGCCCGCGGTGGAAAGCACTCCAGTCGAAATCGGCCTATCCACGTCCGTATTCCACGCCAATTTACGCGTCGCCACATCAATCGCCTGCATGCGTCCCATCATGCCGTCATCGAGATGAGCATCTTCCGCTTCACCAAAATCGATCCCCGTCGTCAGCAACCATCCATTCGAGTTCGTCGCCGTAATGCTCATGCACGACTCCGTAATCGGCACATAGACATACTTCGTGTCGGGACTATACGACGTCTGCGGCCAGCTGCGCGCACCAAAGGGTGTGGGACAAATGTCGCTACCCGTTTCCGGATTCGGAATCTTCGTCTGATCGTAGGTCTTCTTGCCCGTCTCCGGGTCAACCGACGCAACAATGTTCTGCAGTCCCGTGTCCACTGTAAACAAATACTTGCCCGTCGCCGCGTCCAGCGCGTCCAGCATCACCATCTTGCCGACATTCATCACCGCCTTGATCGTGCCGCCTTTTCCATCCGGCAGGTCAACCAGTTGCCGCTCGAATCCCCAATCCATGTCCCACTGGTCATTCTGCATGTGCTGGTAATACCAAACCAACTCACCCGAGCCCGCATCTAGCGCAATGGTGCAATTCGTATACATCGCGTCATTGTTATGGCCCGGTTTTTTGGTGGCTTCAAGCAACGGTTTCGTGTCGTATGTCGGCGCAACACCGAAATACACCAGATTCGTTTCCGGATCGTAGGTGCCCTGCTGCCACACCGATCCGCCATTGCGCTGATTAGCGGGAATATCATTCCACGTATTGCCGCCCGGTTTATCCGGAGCCGCGACCGTGTTGAAACGCCACTTTTCTTTACCCGTCTCAATATCGTGCGCAACGATAAACGCGCCGCGAGGCGTGCGGAAGCCCATCGTGCCTTGAATCACCACGCCGCCCGCAACCAACGGCGCACTCCGCGTGAAAATAGCCGCCGCATATTGGCCAGGCAGTTTCGTATCAATCGTTTCGTCCCAAACCACGTCACCCGTCTTCGCGTTCAACGCAATCAGGTGCATGTCAGAGGTCGAGACGAAAAGGTTGTCTTCGTAAATCGCGAGACCCATCTTCTTCGATGATTTATCCAGTCCCTCACGCTTATACCGCCACAGCACGTCGCCGTTCGTGGCATCCATTGCGATTACCGAATCCGGGAAGGTGTGCAGGAACATCACACCCTCAACCACCAGCGGCATCGGCATGCTGGGACCGAACAACAACGGGGAACGCCATGACGCTGTCAGATCTTTTACGTTATCCTTGGTAATCCCCTTTAGCGGACTGTAACTCTGCCCGTCATACGTCCGCCCCCAATGCATCCAGTTTTCCGGCGCTGGATTCTGCAACATCTCCGTCGTAACCGACGGAAGATTCGCAAGCAGAGCCTTCTGCGCATCCGTCATCGTGACCGGCACCACCGGATCATAATCCATGCCGGGAATCGTCGGAATCAACAGTCCGGCAAGTTGGGTGGCATCCGAAGGCAACGCATCGTCGCCCGGTTCCAAATCGTTCATCTGAAGAATATAAGCGAGAATATTCGCATAGGTCTCGTCATCAAGATTCACCGGCGCATCCACATTCTCCGGCGGCATGCGATGCACATGAAACGAAAGAATGTCCGCGGCTTTCCCACGCCACGTCTGATCGAATCGCGACCCGTTCAACGCCGGAGCAATATCCAGCCCCTCCAGCTTCGCCCCGTGACACGAGGCGCAATACTCCCGATACGCCTTACGCCCATCTGCAGATTGTTTCTTCGTAAATACCGGAGGGTCCGTCGCCTTTTTGCGCCCTTCCGCCGGTGGACGTTGCGCCAGACTGTCCAACTGAAATTGAGCCGAAACAAGAACCAATACACCCAAACAAATCGCACGTCGCAAGATAATCATCAACACTCTCCAGTTTAGACAAAACAATACTCAAAAAACGCCCGGCCCAAGACGTTACTCACACCATGAATCTACCCAGCAGCAATTACCAATGTCAATTCACGCCCGAAGCAGGTTGAACTACTCATCCAGACGGTTCTCACCCTCGCTGAGCCATTCGATGTTGAATTTCGCGATGCAGAGGTACTTGGTGTTGTGGTGATGTTTATCGAAGCTGTCCCGTTCGTAGAAACAATAGATACTCCCATCGGAACCCATCGCCAGGTCGCTGTATCCGCTGTGTCCTGACTCAAGCACGCGCATGACCGGCCAGCTCTCGCCCTCGTCATAGCTGAGTTTGACCGAAACATTTTTCCGCTCCTGCGTCCTGGCATTGTGGGGATTCGAGAACAAAATGCGGTTCTTGTCCCCCTCCGCCTTCGTGCTAACCCGCAGAATACTGCCCATACACACCGGCTCAGGAAGCTGCTCATCAAATCGCACCGGACTCCACCCATCGACCCCATTCGGACTGATCGAAATCGCCCGATACCGACCGCGCGTCTCTCGATTGTAGGTCTCGTTGCGAATATTCAGCATCACACGCCCGTCGGCCAGTTCCACCGCAACCGTCTCGCTCGGGTTCGTGAGTTCAGGATGATTCACAACAAGTTCCCCGCGCTCCCAGGTGCGTCCGTGGTCGTCGCTATAAATGACAGACACCGCCGAGGGACGATGCGCACCTCCGCCCGTACCCGGGGACATCCATACCGGAATCAGCAGTCGACCCGTGCTCAGTTGGATGCCGTGGCCTGGTCCCGTGGCGATCACTTTCCAGTCGTATTCCGATCGAAACCCTTCAAAAGTTTCCGTAATGTCCACCGGTTCCGAAAAGGTCAGGCCGTCATCATCGCTGCGCATGTAGTAACAACGTGCATATTCGATGCAATAAATAAAATGCACCGATGCGTCCTGATAATCAACCACGGCAACCGGATTGTTGATCGTTACCGTATCGGTGCCGTCGTAGCCATGCTCCTCAGCCAGCGGATTCAATTGAACATCATCTGGAGGGGTGATCAAATTCCGCGGCGCAGTCCACGTTACCCCGCCGTCAGTGCTGCGACGCATCAGGACATCAATCTTCGCCCAATCCGCACCCGCACGATCCTCCGGCAAATCACGCGCCTCGCAATACGCCAGCACAGTCCCCTTTGCGGTAACCACCACGCCCGGAATTCGATAAACATCATACCCGCCCTCCCCAGCACTAAAAATATTCGTCTTTTCAAGCCGCGGTTCCGCAGCAACAGCCGAAGCAGCGAATGCGAACGCCACGATAAGCCGCAATTGAATTCTCGCTATCCTCATAGTCAATACTCCTATCCCTTTTACATAAAAGAGGCCATCTATGATTGCCCAAGCGACGAAGGAAGCGGGATCGTAAACAGCACCTGACTGCCCGCGCCCTCGGAAGAGGTAATCGTAATCGTCCCGTTGTGCTCCTCAATGATGCCACGGGTAATCGACAACCCCAGCCCCGTGCCCATCGCTTTGGTGGTGTAGTACGCCTCAAATACGCGCTCGGCGGCATCATCCGTCAGACCCGGCCCATCGTCACGCACTTCGATCTGACAGGTATCGTTCAAGATGCGCGAAAACAGTCGCACACGCCCGCCCTCCGGACACGCCTCCAGCGCATTAATCAGCACATTCAACACCGCACGCGAAATCTTCCGCGAATCCAGCCGCAACGGTGTATCGCCCGCGCGCAATTCCGACACCAGCGTCACCTTGCGCATCTCGGCATCCTTCTGTATGAGCCGCAGACACTCTTCCAATATCGAATCAATCGTTGTCATCTCAAAATGCAACTCTTCTTCTTTGGCTAGCGACAAAAATCCCGACACGATATCCTCCAGCCGATCCACCTCGTTCCGAATCGTCGTCAGCTGCTTCGCGGTCTGCTCGTTCCCCTCATTCAATGAATCCAGTGCGTGGCTGGACAGCAACTTGATTGCGTTCAAGGGATTGCGCACGTCATGCGCCACGCCCGCCGCCAGATTCCCAATGGCAGACAAGCGTTGCGCCTGCCGCAATTTGCTCTCAACGACCTCTTTCTCTTTCAGCGAATCAACCATCGAATTGAAGGTCTGCTCCAACGCCAGAATTTCCGACGAAGTCCCGGTCGCCTTCACCGTACGCAGATTGCCCTTCGCGATTTCGGAAATCGAGTCAGACAAGTCACGCAATGGACGCAATGCCCGCCAGATAAGATGCACCAGCGCAAACAGCGTCAACACAAACACGATCGTAATCGACAGGAGATAGCGATTCTTGAAGGCCCGCACGATTTCAGTCTGCGGATCCATATCCAGCTGCATCGTAATCATCAGGCTTCGACCATTATCCAGATGCACCACCTGCTTGGCCACGAAATAGAATCCATCATTGCCTGGCTGCAAAGAGGGATCATCGGACCCGGCGTCGGTTGGATCTAGCTCAAATTCTATCGGAATCCCATCGGAAAGTTCGGATAAATCGAAGGTGTCTTCATTACCCTGTTCCTCGATGGCATCATTGAACAACACCCGCACCTGCTCCGCAATATCCAGCGCACGCTGCTCCATGTGCGTAACGGTTTGTTGATAATATTGCGTCGTAAAGTAATAGACTGCCGCAAACATACACAACAACAAGACAATACACAGAACGATTATCCGCACAATCAGCGACTGATGCCAACGATTGGTCTGTGGAGTCATGGGCGCGGGCATAGGCGGCTACGGCGTGGGCGTAATTTCGCCGTTCAACACCTTCATGATTTCCTGGACATCCTCCCAGGTCTTGCGCTTCTCACCGGGACTGCGCAACAGATACGCGGGATGATAGGTGACCCGAAGCGGAATGCCCTGATACGAATGCCAGCGACCCCGCAACCGACCCGTCGATTCCTCCGTCTTGAGCAAAGTTTTCGCCGCATGCCCACCGAGCGCACAGATGACCTTGGGTTGAATCAGTTCCAGCTGCCGTTGAAGATACGGTTCGCACTTATCCTTTTCTTCCGGCAGGGGATCGCGATTGCCCGGTGGACGACATTTGAGCACATTACAAATATACACATCTTCGCGACGAAGTTTCATGCCCTTCACGATGATGTCCGTAAGCAACTCTCCAGCACGTCCAACGAAAGGCACGCCCTGTTTGTCCTCATTTTCACCCGGGGCCTCACCCACAAAAACGAGACCCGCCGATCCGTTCCCGTCCGAGAACACCGTCTGCGTCCGCGTCTTGCACAAGTCACATTTCATGCATTCACTAACAGTCGCAGCAAGTTCTTCAAGTGTTCCGCCGACGATTTCTGGGGATTCAGTGACCAACGCAGGCGCAGCCACGTCAGCACCACCCGTCGACCCGACAATCCCCTCAAACAACGCCGCCACTTCAGGGGACACCTTCAGCATGCCGTTTTTATTCGCGGACTGCTTCACCAACTGCTTGGCGTCTTCGATAATAGAATATAGGGAATCGTCGCTCATGCCTTCACCTGTTCAATGATTTCCCGAATCATACCACGTTGAGCGTAGAGGTCAACACAACGCCGTCGTCCCGCCGCGCCCATCCTTCGACGCGTCTCGGCATCATCCAGCAACCCCAACACCGCCTCACGCATCGCCTCCACATTGTCATCCGGCACGATCACCCCGGTTTCCCCATCCTGCACCGGATAGGCCGACCCCGCACAGGCCACCACAGGCAATCCCGCCGCCATCGCATTGAGTAACTTAATCGGATAGCCCGACCAGGACGTGCGCGGACAGATAAATACCGCGTCCTGCTGCAACACCGCACACGCAGCATCCCCGTCCGGTATCGGCACCAACTCGGCATAGGGCAACGCCGAAACATCATTGGTGGCGACAACGCAGCGCGTCCCAGGTCGGGCCTTCTTGACTTCACCCATCACCTTTCGCAACATTCCCGGATTCTGATACGCGTCCAAATTACCCGAGTACAACACCATCGGATTTTCGTCGTACACTTTGTCACTCGCAAAGGGTTTCGGATCAATCGACGGCGGAATAACCGTAATTTGATCCGCATCGCATCCCGTTTCAACCAAATAATCCCGCAAGCGTTCGTGCGGCGCAATGACATGATCGGCCATCGCTGGAAACCTGCGATCAAGTCGCCCACCAAGGGCCTTCCCGATAAGTCCAAAACCCCGATAATACCGCAACTCATCGAGCATCGCATTGTGCGCGTGATAAATAATCGGTCGACACCCGCTCGCCAACGCCACAATCAACGCCTCGTAATTGTGCGCGTCAATCACATCAATCTCGTGCTCCACGACGACTCTCTTCAACGCACCAACCATCCGCCAATCCTGCAACGGTTTCGCCCAGGACGGTCCCGCTTTCGTACGATCTGCACCAACAACACCCGGCGCACGATGTATCGTTAATCCCTCCGGATCGGGTCCGTTGCCATAGCCATAAACACATAGATGCGTCTCAAAACCATAGCCCTGATAACACCGGGCGGTCTCCGTGAGATACACCTGCGATCCCTGCGGCACAGGATAAGGACAAGCTCCCACAACAGCGATGCGCGCGTTACGACTCACTCAAAATACCCCAGATCGCGCAACCGCGACTCAATCGCCGCTTCCTGTTCCGCCGTGTAGACTTCGTCCGAGGTCGCACCAGACGACACCTCAGGCCCAACCTCAACATTGCCGCCCAACACGCTCCGTCCGTCAATTTCCGGCGCACCGATGCCCAGTACCTCGTAAACCGTAGGCGCGACATCCTGCAACGACATACCCTCTCTATCAAAGGCCTGTGACAAAAAAAATACACCCTCCGGTCGATGATTCCCGTTCATGCCCTTCTCTTTTCCACCAATATGTTCATCCGGTGTCAGGCGACGAAACGCATCACCTCCCCGACTGCGTAAACACGAATGCGAATAGCCATCCTCCAACGCCAGCTCAAGAATAATATCCGGCGCACGATCCACAAATGGACCCGAGTACAACTCATCCCGACGCCACGCCTTCTCAATCACGTCCCACGTCTCAAGTTTTCGACACAAATCCTCGCAGAAAGAATCGTACTCCTCCTTCGACACTTGACCATCCGGCTCACGACCAGCCATATTCACTCGGATCGAAGGAAAATAATTAAGCTCTTCAGACCATGCGCGCGTCTTTCCAAAATCAATACCCGAAAACCGTGACTGGCTTTCCGCCTTCGAAGCCATTCCCTGAAATCGCCGAAACAACGCGCCACGCCAGGATTCAGGTGTTAACGTCAGCGCCATTTTCTTGAGCAAACTATCCCGCTGCACCTCAAATTCAAGATAGCCTTCCTGAGCCAACCAGTTATTGAGATACACAACCCCCGTTCCCGCACCGCCGAAGCCGTGGTCCGACACGACACCAATCACGACGTCTTCATCCGAAGCCTCCACCAGTTTCCCGACGGTTTCATCAAGTCGTTCATACACCTGCTGAATCGCTGTCTCATATTCCGCGCGATGCCGCGGCGATTCGGGATCATGAAACATCCAGAAGTGATGCGACACCGTATCCGATTCCCCAAACACGACCATGAAAAAATCCCACGGCTCCTCCTGATACGCCGCCAGCGTCATGCCTTCCTTACGCGCCACGCCGCGCAACAACGAATCGAGCGCCGCCTCATGCCAACCCGCGCCTATGCTCGTCTCCTGAAAATCCGCGAAGGTCCACTCCTTGAACTGCGGGTACGCCTCCGGTGGATGCACAAACGATTTATCTATTCCTGTGCACACCGGCGAGTCAAAACCGGAAACCACAATCCCGTTGATCGCGTCCGGCGGATACGTCGTCGGCACACCCAACACGCACGAACGTTTCCCCTGATCGCTCAGCACATTCCAAATGGCCGGATGCTTCCGCGCCGTCGCATTGATGAATCGAATCGCATATTCACCCTCGACCATCTGCGTAAAATCGATGACTCCGTGTTTGCCCGGGTTCACCCCCGTCACGCAGGTAGACCATGCCGGAAACGTCGCGTGCGGTGTCGTGCTGTGACACGGCATGTAGCCACCCCGCTCGGTCAAGGCCTTCAGATTCGGCAAATGCCCCTCCGCCATCCAGCGCTCGACCAGCGACGGTTCCGCGCCATCCAGGCCTATAAGTAGAAATCGCGCCATTTTTCAGGTGTTTCTCCGTTCTTTCTCTGTCGATTGTACTCGACACGACCGAGCAGATAAAACTGCTGTTTCATTGTCGCATAACCCGCGTATCGCGTATAATGGTGCTGGAAATATCCAACCTTTCTGATCATCATATGGAACCTATTCTAGCATGCGCCTTCGAATAACCATCCTCCTCCTCGCCGTCTCATCAACCGTAACGGCCGTCGAACCGGTAAACTTCAATCGCGACATTCGACCCATCCTCGCGGATCGCTGCTTCCACTGTCACGGTCCCGACGCGAAAAAAGTCAAAGGCGACTTGCGCCTCGACATCGAAGAGACCGCCAAAGAATTCGCCATTTCCCCGGGCGATGTCTCGGACAGCGTACTCATGGATCGCCTTCTCGAAACCGATCCGGAAGAATACATGCCGCCGCCGGAGTCCAACAAGGAGCGCTTAACCAACGAACAGGTTGAACTATTCAAACGCTGGATTGAAGAAGGTGCCGTATGGGCCGAACACTGGGCTTGGGAAACGCCGCTACGTCCTGACACCCCCGCAGACACGAACGCCATCGACCATTTCATTCAACAGCGTCTCTGTCTGGACGACCTGACACCTTCACAAGAGGCCTCCCGCGAGACTCTGATTCGACGCGCCTCCCTGGACATCACCGGATTACCGCCCACCCTCGCAGAAATCGATGCCTTTCTCGCCGACACCTCGCCCGAAGCCTACGAAAAAGTTCTGGATCGACTCTTCGCGTCGGAACATTACGGCGAACGCATGGCTATCGACTGGTTAGATGGCGCGCGCTATGCCGACTCCAACGGTTTCCAGAATGACTTCGGTCGCGACATGCACCCCTGGCGCGACTGGGTCATCAAGGCCTTCAACGACAACATGCCCTTCGATCAGTTCGCCATCGAACAACTTGCGGGCGACCTGCTACCCAATGCGACCGATTCACAACGCATTGCAACCGGATTCAATCGCAATCACCGCAGCAACACCGAAGGCGGTTCCATCGAAGCCGAGTGGCAGGTCGAAAATCTCGTGGATCGAGTCGAAACCACGGGCACCATGTTCCTGGGCCTCACCATCGGATGCGCACGCTGCCACGACCACAAATACGACCCCCTGACCCAGAAAGATTTCTATCGCTTCTTCGCATTTTTCAACAGCACGAAAGACCGTGGATTCTATGAAGAAACACGTGGCAACGCCGGTCCCCAAATCGGCATTCATACCGACAAAAGTCGCAAACGTGTCGCGCGCTACGAAGAAGACATCCGGGCGGCCCGAGAAGAGTTCAAAGCCGAAGAAAAAATCGTCAAGAAACGCTACGCACGCTGGCAACGCGATATAACACGCGGAACCTATACTGTCCCGTCAACCAAATCATCGCTACATCTTGCCTTGCAAGGCGATCTCGCACCGCTTGCTGAATCGGCAGGCCACAAGATCGCGTGGCAAGATGGACTCACCGGATCGGCCCTCGTGCTGGATGGTACGGATACTTCTTATGTCGACGCAGGTTCCGATCTCAAATTCGACCGCAACAAATCCTTCAGCGTGGGTGTATGGGTTTATCGCGAAGACCCCGGAGCCATCTTCAGCAAAATGGACGATCAGCCATCCTATCGTGGTCTCGATCTACTGATCAGGGGCGACGGAAAACTCCAGGTTCATCTCATCAACGAATGGGACAAATACGCAATCCGCATGGCCACCGATGCCGCGCTCCCGGACAAGGCATGGTCGCACGTCGGCATGACCTACGACGGCTCCAGCACCGGCACCGGCATCCAACTCTACATCAATGGCGTGCCCGTGCGTGCGACAGCCGATCTCAATAAATTAACCGGCTCCATTAGCACCGATGAACCATTGCGACTCGGACGCCGGGCATCTTCAGAATTTTTCAAAGGCCGCCTTACCGATTTCAGAGTCTATGATTCCCTGCTGAAGGACTACCAGATGACCGAGCTAATGTTCGGCAGCCTGGCAGTGCTCATCCCCGAGGAACTCTCCGCCGATGATCGGCAGGCCTTGATTGCTCTGCGCCAATCGCGACAGGGCCTCGAATTGACCGATGTGCGCAAGAAGGCCGAGAAAATCGAAGGGGCCAAATCGGACTACGTGCAACGCAACGTGCCCACGGTCATGATCATGGAGGAAATGGACGAACCGCGCGAAACCTACCGACTCGTGCGTGGCGTATACGATGCCCCGGACAAATCCGAACTGCTCACCCCCGAAGTACCCGAATTTCTGCCGCCCATGGACCCCGATCTTCCGAAAAATCGACTCGGTCTTGCCGAATGGATCGTCTCCCCCGAAAACCCGCTCACCGCCCGCGTCACGGTAAATCGACTCTGGCAAAAAGTATTCGGGCGCGGACTCGTTTCCACCTCCGAAAACTTCGGCACCCAAAGCGATCCGCCGGAACATCCCGAATTGCTGGATTGGCTCGCAACCGAATTCGTCAGCACGGGCTGGGATCTCAAAGCGATACAGAAAACCATCATGATGAGCGCGACCTACCGCCAATCCTCCGACTCCACGCGGGAACTGACCGAAGCCGATCCTGAAAACATTCTCTACGCGCGCGGGCCACGATTCCGTATGCAATCGGAACTGGTACGCGACAACGCGCTTGCCGTAAGCGGTCTGCTCAGTGCGAAAATCGGCGGTAAAGCGGTCAAACCCTATCAACCCGAAGGCCTGTGGGAGGAACTCGCCGGGGGTGCAAGTCAGGGCCCCTACAAACCCGACGAAGGCGACGGACTCTACCGCAGAAGCCTCTACACCTTCCGAAAACGCACGGTGCCCCACGCCACCATGAGCACCTTTGACGCGCCCAGCTTCGAGTTGTGCTACGTGCGCCGCGCCACGACCAACACCCCCTTACAGGCACTCGCGTTGCTCAACGACATCACCTACGTCGAAGCAGCACGTAAACTCGCCGAACGCATGCTCCTCGAAGGCGGAGACACCTCAGACGCACGCATCACGCACGGATTCAGACTCGCAACGGGACGTCGCCCATCCGAACGGGAACTTTCCATACTCGGTAGCGGTATCGGCGGCTATCGCGATCACTTCGATACGGAAACAGCCGAGGCCTTGATTGCCACCGGCACATCTGAGCCGGAAGAAAACCTCGACCCGCGCGAACTCGCGATATACACAACACTGGCAAGCGTCATCCTGAACCTCGACGAAACCATAACGAAAGAATAAATGATGATCGATAAACTCAACCCACTCGAACTTGGGCAAGAATTCAACCGACGCTATTTCCTCAAGCAGGCCGCCAGCGGCATGGGACTCGCCTCACTGGGATTACTCACCGGCGCGGCGATGAACCAGCCTGCCTCCGCCGAAGCGATGGCCATGGGTGCAGCTCCCGGTGTGCCGCATCACACGCCCAAAGCCAAACGCGTCATCTACATGTTCCAGTCCGGCGCGCCGTCACAACTCGAACTCTTCGACCCGAAACCCAATCTCGAGAAAATCCACCTCACCGAGCTGCCCGACGAAATTCGCAACGGACAGCGCCTCACCGGCATGACCGCGAACCAGTCAAAGTTCCCCGTATTCAATTCACGATTCAAATTCATCAAACACGGCCAATCCGGCACCGAATTGGGCGAGTTGCTGCCCCACACCGGAAAAATCGCAGACGACATGTGCCTCATTCGATCCGTACACACCGATGCCATCAACCACGACCCCGCCATCACCTACATCCAGACCGGCTCCCAACTCGCAGGCCGTCCCAGCATGGGCGCGTGGGTCGCTTACGGCCTCGGCACCGACAATCGCGATCTCCCGACCTTCATGGTCATGGTCTCACGCGGCACCGGACGTCAGGCAGGCCAACCCCTCTACGATCGACTCTGGGGCAGTGGCGTATTGCCCACCCATTACCAGGGCGTCAAACTCCGTAGCGGCGAAGAACCCATTTTGTACATTGCCAACCCCGCGGGCTGCGACGCACCGACACGCCGCCAAATGCTCGACCAAATCCGCGATCTCAACCTCGAAAAATACCAGTCGTCAATGGATCCAGAAATAAAAACACGCATCGAGCAATACGAACTCGCCTTTCGCATGCAGACCTCCGTGCCCGATCTCACGGATATCTCCGACGAACCCCAACACGTGCTCGACATGTACGGTCCCGACGTGATGACACCCGGCACCTACGCACGCAACTGCCTGCTCGCGCGACGCATGGCCGAACGCAACGTGCGCTTCATCCAGATCTACCACATGGGCTGGGACCACCACAACGACCTGCCCGATCACATGACCAAACAATGCAAAGACGTCGACCAACCCTCAGCCGCACTCGTGCAAGACTTGAAACAACGCGGACTACTCGATGATACCCTCGTCATCTGGGGCGGCGAATTCGGACGCACCGTCTACTCACAAGGCAACATCACCGACACCGCCTACGGACGCGATCACCATCCCCGCTGCTACTCCATGTGGATGGCCGGCGGCGGCATCAAACCCGGCATCACCTACGGAAAAACCGACGACTTCAGCTACAATATTGTCGAAAACCCCGTAGCCATCAACGACCTCAACGCCACCGTCCTCCACTGCCTCGGCATCGACCACAAACGCCTCTCCGTCCCCTACCAGGGCCTGGACGTAAAACTCACCGGCGTAGAAGAACACAAAGTCATAAAAGGCATCCTCGCCTGAACACACTGCAATTGCTGATAGGGAAGGGCGACGCTCCCGCGAAGCCGCCACGCATCTATAATTTGACCGCCGCAGGCCCAACGACACCCCAATCGGCCGACTAAGAATCTCCGGCCCCGAAGGGAACCCTACTTCGATTCCTTAGATGCCTCAATGAGCAATTGCGTCTCTTTCCATCGAGCGGCACCATTTCGGGATCGTTCGATAACGCGTTTAACGTTTGACGGTGACGCAGCGTCAATCCGATCAATAATCTGGGCATACTGTGCCACCTTGTCCGGGTCCTCTTCTGCAAGATACTTTTCGATTTCAACCAGCTCGCGAACCGCTATCTCAGGGTTGGCAAATTCCCCTGATCCTGCTGGGGTAGTTGCCAAGTATTCTAACTCCGTACCGACATCCAACCCGTAATCTTTCACAGGATACTTGAGTGTCTGCATTGCGTAATCAGCAAGTATCGTCCCCATGCGCGGACTGTCCAGAGCCTGTTCAATTGCGTACTTTGGACCGTCCGCATCCCCCAACCGTACGAAGGCTCTGGCAATGTATATCTTGTGCTCGTAGAGAAAAACATCTCTATACTTCCCAGTTGTAAGCGCACCTTTATCGGGCTCAATCGGTTCACGTTGGTAAATATCCCTAAGAAGATCTGCCAGCTTTGCATACTGTTGCTCACCGATAACAGAAATCGATGCCATTATGTGAGTGGATAAAACACGAACGGCATCGATTGATCCGAGGGCTTCATGTACACCAGTTTCACTGAGTTCATAGCCCGTTAAGTTCGTGTACTCCCCAGAATAGACCTTTTCGTATGGCACATCTGTGCCGTAGGCAAACATCGCCACGATGGATCTGTTCAGCACCTTCACAGCACTGGGCGGCGGCACCGATCCGAGCAATCGCCCCATGGACGGAAACGACCAGATGGCGTTCCTGCAAGGCAAAGGCGAATCGGCGACGAACGAGGTCTACTACTATATCGGCGACAAACTGACGGCGATTCGCAGTGGGCGCTGGAAATCTCACTTCGCGACCGTATCGAACTGGCCCGACGGTCCGATCCAGGAATACTCCGCGCCGCAACTCTATGACCTGTTGATAGACCCGCTGGAGTCCCGAAACCTCGTGTACAAAAAAACCTACGCCGTCGTTGAAGCGAATATGCTCATGCGTGCACACCTCACTGAAATGAAAAAATATCCAAATCGCGTAATACTGCCACCTATTTAGTCAGAGTCAAATCTATTTACGCGACCGAATGCGCGCGTTCGCGGCGGCTTTGGCACTGATATGGCCAAAGGGAACACCGTCCTCGTCATACAAGCGAGGTCGTTTCGCGTCAAAGTCCGATAGCTCGGAGTCGTAAGCCTCAAGGATGATTGCAACGGATTCGCCGGCTTGTATACGGCCCAGCAGATCGGGTCCCCCGGCGAGAATGCTGAACATGTCCACAAATTCAAGTTCTTCGGCATGGTGTTTATGGATGGCACTAAGTAACGCGACTGTTGTGCGGAACGAACGCACCGCATAGGCATCGGTGAGGGTGAAGCGTATTCCACGGCATTCGGTATCCAAAAATTTCGGATTCGTGGATTTCCCCGGAATCGATCGCGGGGTATAATTTTCAGCGACCAGCATCAGTCCGGGTGTATCGTCGCCGCCCAGTTCCGCCAGCACCGTTTCTACATCCAGCCACGGCGCTCCAATAATCATAAACGGCGTGTCCGTACCACGTCCTTCGTTCATGTTTGTGCCTTCAATGAGACACGTTCCAATGTACACCAACGCCGTTTCCGCCGACGGCATATTCGGAGAAGGCGCACGCCACGGCAGGCTGCACTCACTAAACAGGCGATGAGGCTGCCAGCTGTCCAGGTAATTCACTGTGATCTTCGGACGCAACTTCCTAAGGTCGTTCTGCGCAAACCACACCGCGAGTTCGCCCATCGTCATGCCATGCCGAATCGGAATCGCCGAACAACTCACCAAACTCTCCGTCTCCTGCGCGATCGGACCTTCCAGCACCGTGCCACCCAGGGGATTCGGCCGATCCAATATCAACACCGGAACCTTCGCCTTCCCGCAGGCCTCGATGCAGCGCAACGTCGTTGCCATATAGGTATAGTACCGTGCGCCGATGTCCTGCAGATCAACCACGAACAGCTGGATGCCCTTGAGCTCGTCGCGCGTCGGTGCCTTTTGTTTTCCGTAGAGACTGGAAACCGGCACGGCACTTTCCTGGCCTTCGACCTTCTCTCCGGCCTCGGCCTGTCCGCGTATCCCGTGTTCGGGACTATACAACCGCTCAAGTTTGAGGTCAGGACAATCGGGCAACACGTCCAGAATATGGCGTCCGCTCTGATCAATGGCCGCGTGATTGGTCAAAACCGCGATGCGTTTACCCTGAATTCGCACGAAATTCTCGCGAATGAGCCGATCCAGGCCGGAATGACTATTTGTGGTCGTGTAAAACTCTTTGCCGACCGCCGTGTGCACCACGCGTCGTAACGTCTCGCTATCCCGGTCCATTCGGTTCGGATGGCACGAATTACTCAATAAAACGGTAAATAGGCCCGTTTCAGCGTCAAGCCAGAGCGAGGTTCCGGTCCAACCGGTGTGTCCAAACGCCTTACGACTTGGCAGAAATCCGGTCTTCTTCGTTGCCCAGGGATCAACCTGCCAGCCAAGGCCCTGCCACGGGTACAGCGGCTTCGTTCCAAAAGCGACCATTTCGCTAAACGCGTCGGATGTCATCAATTTTCCGCCGAGCAGTCCGCGACAAAACTTCGCGAGGTCAGCAGCAGTTGAAAATAATCCAGCATGACCGCTCACGCCCCCGATCACGGAACAATTTTCGTCATGGACCTCTCCGTGAATCAATCGACCACGCCACGGGTCGTCCTCGGTGGGCGCACAATTTTCTTTCCAGCTTTTGGGCGGATTGAAGGCCGTGCGTTGCATGTCGAGCGGTTGAAAAATATTCTCATGGCCGTATTGGTCCAATCCCATGCCACTAACCAGTTCGACAACTTTTCCGAGCAACATGAATCCCAAATCGGAGTAGTTGTGATGATAGTCAACGGGATGCTCGATTCCGTTCTGACTGCAATCCTGCAAGATTTCTTCGAGGGAGTGCATGGATTCAAAATAGCGTTCAACCGGGACGATTCCGGCCGTGTGTGTAAGCAGTTGCTGGAGCCCAATCGATTCGAGGGATCGTAGCGGCACGAAGTCTGTGATCGATTGCTCGATTGATAGTTGACCGCGTTCCTTGAGCTGCATAATCGCCGTTGCGGTACACACCACCTTCGTCAACGAGGCAAGATCGTATAGTGTGTCGATTTCGGCGGCACGTCGGTTCGGGATTAACTGCCGATCGCCGTAGGAACCGAGAAAGTGAATTGACTTGAGGTCGCCCACGCATAGAACAGCACCGGGTACTTTGGATTCGTCTACTGCTTTTCGTAATAGAGATGGATAATCGATCATGGAGGGCTCATTATTTTGCGCTGTGGCTTTCAAAACTCGATGGTATCACAGCAACTTACAACAAGTGGATACAAAAAAAGACCCGCGTCTTGCAACGCAGGTCTTTTGTTTTGAATACGTATTCGTCTATCGTGAAAAAGTCAGGCGTAGCCGATGTGTGCGATTGAGAGTCGACTCTCAAAGGCGCATCGATGCGCCACAACCGCCCAATGAAACCAGCCTTTTAGGCATGATCCCACGGACCACAGATGACTATCTTTTCTTCTTCTTGGCTGGCTTTTTCTTGGCAGCCTTTTTCTTGGCTGGCTTTTTCTTAGCTGGCTTTTTCTTAGCCGGCTTTTTCTTAGCAGCTTTCTTCTTGGCTGCTTTTTTCTTAGCCGGCTTTTTCTTAGCAGCTTTCTTCTTGGCTGCTTTTTTCTTAGCCGGCTTTTTCTTGGCTGCTTTCTTCTTAGCCGGCTTTTTCTTTGCAGCTTTCTTCT
>JAYGCN010000250.1:0-1974 GCA_046583315.1 Candidatus Hydrogenedentota bacterium | reverse complement strand
CTGTCTTGAATCCGTTGCGTACAGCGCCTTCTCTTTGATGAGGGGTGGCGTGGGTTTGATAAACAGGAGTTTTTCGAGTGCGTCGGGATTGGCCCAGACCGCGCGTACGGTATCTTTCCCCGCGCCCAGCGCGCGCTCGAACCAGAGTTGCTCGACGGTGAGGGTTGACGCATCATTGTCGAAGGCATCTCCGATCACTTGGTCCGGGGGAAGCTGATCGGTCGGGGTTGCTTCGATGCCGAAGAGATCCTGCACGGTGAAATTGTATTCATTTCGATTGAGACGCCGCGGGGCTAAGAACCCGGGGTCTTTGGGGATTCGATCGATGTCCACATTGTTCAGTGTATGCTCAATCCAATCGCCGATGAGGTCGCGCATCGGTGCGGGCATTTTCGGCTCGGTATTCGGCGGCATTTTTCCGCGCGTGAGCATGTCGAGTGCTTTTTCGAAGGTGTGACGATGGTTCCAAACATCGCGTTCGTCGTTGAGGTTGGAAAAATCGACCCCTCCGTTCACGATTTCACCGCCGTGACACTTCACACAGCGCTGCTGAATCAGGCGGACGACGCGTTCGGTTTCGTTTGGTTGCGCGACCGCCGTGAGCTGGGCGCATAGCAAGGTGATGAGGTAAATTAGAGGCGTTCTCTGGGTCATCTTAATCGGTTGCTCGTGTTGATTGCGCTCGTACTCCCAGGGCTTTCAATATCGCAGGCGTGATCACTTCTGAGCAGCCTTCGGGACCAGGATGAATGCCGTCCGGTACGTAGCGATCAAAGAGTTCCGGTTTTCTGCGCAGAATTTTCTCCCAGCGGCGTTGGTGATCAATGAGTAGCAGGTCGCGTTCCTTCGCGACATCCCGATACATCTCGTAGTACTCCTCATAATCCGGTCGTCGCTCCAAATGAACCTCAATCGGAGGATTCATCGTCATCAGGATTATCTCGCATCGTGGATTCCATTGCTGGATGCCGTTTATCATGTCGATGAGGTTTATTCTGGCCTGTTCGACGGAAGTTTCATATTCCAGATAGGCGTCGTTGATGCCGAACTCGATGAGCACCAGGTTGGGTCTCTTCCGGAGTACTCTCGGCACCAGATTTTCCACGCCCCAGGTCGACCACATACCCCCCTTCGCGCCGTTGATGATGGTCACCTGTCCGGGATAGACGCGGTCGAGATCGGTTTGCACATCGCTTACCCATGTACTCCAGGGTTCCGCCGTAAGGCTCGTTCCGTAGGTTACGATGGTGCGTTCGTCACCCGCTTCGAGGTGGCCGATTAGCCCGGTGGCTTGTCGGGAAGTCGATGCGCATCCCGAAATCATGATGGCGATTAGTAGAAGAGAACAGTGTACTCGATACGAATTCAATGGATTCACGCGATACTCCTCTTTCGTTCCTGAAGGCCTATGGTTACAAATTCGATTAGGGTAAGTACAGATGCGGGAGGGACCAGCATGCCGTATTGGGAGCATAACGTTCAGGTCGCGGTTGAACATAAGTGTTCGGAACATAAATGTACTGAAAGGGCGGCTCGTTTCGATTAAAATCCAGTCTTGTAGCCTGTAAAGTATTATTTCATAATATGTTATATATTTTTGAACGATACCGTTCAGTTAGGCATGAAAAGTGCACAATAACAGTGATGTCGGTTGTTTAGGTGGCAACGTGTGGAAGGTGTAGTTCTCTAATGAGTGACGAAACGCCAGAATTGGACAACCAGCCGGATTCTTCAATCTGGGCGTGGGGTCTGGTGGAGTCTGCCGTCGATGGAATTGTGACCATTGGAGAGCTGGGGCTTGTCGAGTATATAAACCCGGTGGCCTGCACCATGTTCGGCTATGTGCCCGAAGAGGTGTTGGGCCGCAATATCAAGATGCTGATGCCGGATCCCTTCAGCCGCGAGCATGACGATTATCTTCGTAATTACATGCGAACCGGCCTGCAAAAAGTGATCGGGATTGGTCGTGAGGTC
>JAYGCN010000219.1:0-10291 GCA_046583315.1 Candidatus Hydrogenedentota bacterium | reverse complement strand
TCGGTCAATTCTGGTGTCCGAAGTGTAAGGGGAAGAAGAAGTAGGCGCAGCAGTGCCACCCTTGCAAGGAACAGGTGTTGACGCAGGGGAGGGTGGATGACTGGACGAGGTGAGAGTAGCCAACGCCCTCATGTTTCGTCGGAAGCTACACTAACAATCATGCTGAATCGCGCCCGGCTATAATAAAAACACCCTCACAAAATGACTTAGGCTGAGTTTTTTGACCCTACGCGGACGAGGGGAAGGTTGATTTTCATGCATTGCGAACCGCGTTCGCTACAATGGTGTTTGAAGAAGGGGCAAACCTAAAAGAGGGTCAATCACTGATGCGCCATGCGGACGCCAATATCACGATGAATACCTACGCGCGTAGTCGCAGCGCGCGACTTGCTGCCATCACCGAATCCATCTCCAATCGCATCGGTTTTGGGCGAAACTGTGCAATAGATGTGCAATCAGATGCGGTGGGATTTGATGGGCTCAGCGTAACTAATTACCCGTCAAATGGTTACAGTGATTTTGAGTTGGTGGAGGCGGCGGGAGTCGAACCCGCGTCCGAAAGTGCGTCTTCGTAAATTTCTACGTGCGTAGTTCGTCATTTGGGATTCGCCGCCTTAAGTCGCGTCGAACTCGCTACGAAAGGTCGCTAGGTGGAATCGATACTCTCGGCGGGACCTTCCATCGGGGTCGTCGCTCCGAGACTCGCTATCGTCGCCTTAGCCCCTTAGCGAGTAGTCAGGGGTAAGACGGCTACCTATAGTTAGGCGGCAAGAGCCATTTCTGGTTCTGCAATTATAACAGTTCCGGTTTTTTACGAGGCCACCGGAGTCCTCGGCACGCCATCTACGCGTCTACCACCCCCGTCGAAACCGTGACGCCCCCATACAATGGGAAATGTCCTTCGCGGTGAAGGTTGATGCGATTGGATCGCTTCTTACATGGAGTATACCACAGTATGCGCATGTTTCTCCCGTCGCTGGTTGGGGATCAGGGGATGGACGCTTCGATGAGCGCGACCATGGTGCCTTTTTTGGTGGCTTCTCCGCCGAGGTGGACGTGTTGGAGGCTGAGGTCTGCGTCGTTGAGCAGGGTGCCGATGGTGGTTCGTGGATCCGTCTTGAGGTCGAGGGAGTAGTGCAGGGTCTCTTTGGTGAGTTTGAGTATCCATTCGCCTTTCTTGGCGGTAGCGAGGAAGGAATCGTCGTAGATATCGCAAGCGAGAATACTTCCGGGCGCACCGATCGTGGCGATGGATTGTAGTGACGCCAAGACGTCGGCTTCGTACAGATAGAGGGTCACGCCTTCCCAAAGGAACAAGGTTTTCTTGTTGGAATCGAATCCGCTTTCAAGTAGTCTTTCGTGCCATTGCTTGTCAGCGAAATCGACCGGGACGAACGTGATGAAGTCGGAATTTAGTCCGGCTCTGCCCAACGCTTCGATTTTTACTTGTTGTGTCTTGGCCCGATCGAGTTCGAAGACGGAAAGACCGTCTCGTTGGCAGAACTTGAAGGCGCGGGTGTCGCATCCGGCACCTAGGAACACGACTTGCTCCATGGTATCGAGATGTCTTTCGAAAAGTTCATCAAAGAAGATGGTCCGCCCGTAGATGAAGGTTGCGATGCTTTCGTGTCCTTCAGGAGGAACGGAGAGGGAACCATGCACGTGTCCTGTGAGGCGGTAGTTGAGCCAGACCGGAAACATCGTGGCCCAAAGGGCTGCTCGGGAGGCGTTGGGCAGTACTGCGAGCAACGCGTAGGTATATTCATCGTCTCGCTGCCCGGTGATGTGCATTATCCAACGGCTATTTAGCATGTCGGCTCCGGTTGCCGAAATACCTAGTTTTCGACTAATGAATATCTGTTTATACGTTGCCCAGATGGCACCGAGGAGGACGAGGGGAATGAGGGGGATAATGATAATGGCGAAGAGGAGGACATGCGAAAGTTTCATTGGGAAATGGTATCAGACACGGTGGGGCGGCGCAACGATCCATGAATTATTGGACGTTCGTCACTTCGCAGGAGATGACTTCGGTGCCGTTGAGCGCGTAATCGATCTCCAACGGATTGCAGCACACTTCGCAGTCGTAGATGATGGACTGATCGCCGGCGGAAATGTCGAGGGGGACTTCGAAAGTCTGCCAACAATGGGGGCACGTGATGGAGTAGTGGGTTTGCATGCGGTGAGGATACCATACAATGCATTGACACGGGGATTTGACCCAATTATTCTGCTATAGTATGCAAAACGAGAGGGAAAAATGGTCGGGGTGAGAGGATTCGAACCTCCGACCCCCTGGTCCCAAACCAGGTGCGCTAACCGGACTGCGCTACACCCCGACACGAACTGGAGAGTATAACATACGTTCAGGGACTAAACCAACTGAACGTCGTGGATAAGGATTTGCATGGAGACAATACAGGTAGAGCTGGGGGAGCGGTCGTACCCCATTTTGATAGGGCAAAACATCTTGGGTGAGCTTCCCGGGCTGGTCGACAATGCCGGCGTGGACGGTACACTCGCGTTGGTGACGGACACGACGGTGGCACCTTTGTATGCTGAGCAGGTGGAAGCGTTACTTGGGATGAACGGCCGAAAAGTCGTGCGTTGCGTGATGCCTGCGGGTGAATCGAACAAACGTCTCAAGCAGGTTGAGTCGTTTATTGGTGATTTTCTCGAAGGCGGCCTTGATCGCTCGAGCCTCGTGATTGCGTTAGGCGGCGGCGTGGTGGGAGATATCGCCGGATATGGCGCGGCGGCCTTCATGCGCGGCATTCCCTTCATACAAATACCTACGACGATCGTTGCGCAAGTGGATTCCAGTGTGGGCGGCAAAACGGGTGTGAACCATGCGCTCGGCAAGAACATCATCGGCGCATTTCATCAGCCGGAAGCCGTGTTGATCGATATGACCTTGCTGCGCAGTTTGCCGGAGCGAGAGTTGCGCGCGGGTTTGGCAGAGGTCATCAAACATGGCGTGATCGCGGATGAATCGTTGTTCGCGCACATGGAAGACAACGTGGACGCGATACTGGCCTGCGATCTGGACGCGCTCACGATTCCGGTGAAGCGATCTTGCGAAATCAAATCGGCCGTGGTTGCTGCAGATGAAACGGAACAGGGCATTCGCGCGAATCTCAATTACGGGCATACCTTCGGTCACGGCATTGAAGCGGTCACGCACTACGAGAAATTTTTGCACGGCGAGGCGATAGCGCTGGGCATGTGTGCGGCGGCATCACTGGGCGAGAGTTTGGGTCTGGTAGATAGCGCATTCGTTGCACGACAGCGCGCGTGTTTCGATGCCTACGGATTACCGACGACCTGGCCGGAATTGCCCGTCGACGAAACCCTTGCTGCGATGAAACATGACAAGAAAGTGCGCGCGGGCACGATGAAGTTTGTGGTGCCGGACGCGATGGGCCACGTGGTGCATCGAACGGACATTAGCGAGGACCAGGCCCGCGCGGCATTACAGGCGATTCTATAATCAGGAGCAAAACGGTGTCGCAAGAAGCATTCGGCGGAGACAATGCAGAGAGTCTATACGACGAAGGCCTCACTGCATCCATGAAAGGCGATTTGAATCGCGCCGTGGAATGTTTTGAGGGGGCCGTTCGGCATGATCGCTCCATAGCGACGGCGTATCATCAGCTCGGGAAATGTTATACGCGTTTGGGTCGCCATAAGGAAGCGGTTCTGTTGCTGATGCAGGTCGCCAAGAAGCGTCCGAAACTGTATGCCGCGCGAATCGACCTCGGGACCGCGCTGACATCGACGGGCGATCTGGAACAGGCCAAGGTTCACTTCAACGCGGTCCTGAATGACAAACCGGACAACGGAAAAGCCCTGCTCGGCATTGCGAAGGTGGAATTCTCCGGAGGCAACTGGGCCGGCGCGCTCAAGTATGCGCAGGAATCCCTGGAAAAAGCAGGAGCCAATTACGCGTGTCTGTTTATGATCGGTCGCGCGGCGCAATTGACCGAAGACTCGTCCACGAGTCAACGCGCGTTGAGCAAAGCCGACGACCTCATCAACAAATACTTGGAGATGAACGAGGCAAAACCGGAAGGGCATTATCTTCGTGGGGAAATCGCGTTTGTGCAATCCGATTACGTGATCGCACTGGAATGCTATCGTCGCGCGGAAGATCGCATTGACGAAAAACGTTCGTATTCAGCCTACGGTGAAAATTTCGGAATCGTGGAGGCATTGGCGCGTCAGGCGCAGTGTTACGAACGGATGGAGAAAAGAGATCGCGCCAAGGAAATGGCCGAGCGTCTTCAGAAAGTTGATGCGAATCATCCGGTGTGTAAGGCGATACTGGGGCCGAGGAACTAGGCGAACAGTAGTAGACCCCAGATGATGGCGACGATGACGGAATTGGTTCCGGTATGTTTCGGGCGATAGTCGCCGAACAGAACTTTGTTTCCTGAGAACCCGGCAGCCTGGAATATTGCGGTGCTGGCCAGCATGATAAGGATTGCAACGTCGTAATCCAACACGACAGTCGCTACAGCAACAAATTGTAATGCGGAAACGATGAAGAGTCCTACGCCTATCCGTTTCAGTGTGGATTCCGAAACGACGATGTCCGGCCATTGCGCGGCCTTTCCACTGGCAACGGCGATTCCTCCTGCGAGACAGCCGAATCCGATGAGGGCGGTCAATATCGTTGCACTAATCAGCATGTGCGCCCGTTTCGTCGCATGGCGTTGGACAGTTTGTTCGAACCCTGAGTCTTGAGTTGCTCGATCACGTTTCCCCTATCCCTCGCAGACCGATTCTGGTTGAGTTTGTATTTGCATTGGATTTCTGTGATGGCGATTTCGATGCCGATGACGGCGCCGAGACGTGCCGCCGGATAATCAGGTTCCCATGGTGTTTCAAAGGATGACTCGAACTTTGCGGTGAGCGCATCGACGACTTCTTTGAGCCGTTCAACATCGTCGAACACGGCGCATTTCCCGTAGATGTGCATCGCCTGATAGTTCCACGTAGGCACGCCGGGAGACGAGTACCACGAGGGTGAAATGTAGTCGTGCGGCCCCTTGTAGCGTGACGAGCACTTCCGGGTTTTGCAGATCTTTGTGTTGCGGATTTTGTTTGGCGAAGTGTCCGATGAGTTTGGTTTTGTCGGCACTGAGATAGAAGGGCATGTGTGTGGCAAATGGGCGGCCATCGACCGTCGAAATAAACTGCCCGAAGGCATTTGATTCGATGAACGCGAATTTTTCTTGTTGGTCGGTTATCTCGAAGTGTTTGGGGATGTACATGGTGCTCCTTTTACCTTCCCAAGTATATACCCATATTCCATGAATCCCTCGTTGACAGTCAAGAAGGGACCAGTTACACTTTTGGAGCGCAATTGTCTAATAATTCGTTAACGAGAGGAGGCATCATGGTTTACGTGTATCGTCTATTGCTTGTTGCTTTTACATTTACTTTGGTGGGATGCCAGCATGGGGTGGCTACGGGGCGAATGTCTCAGGCAGTGACCGGCACGCCGGAAGCCCTGACCCGCCAATTCGTGGATGCGATGGATACGGGGGATCGTGGAGCGGTTCATCACCTCTTCATTTCTTATGACGAGTTGGCCTCTCTGTTCGAAAGCGCGGATTTCAATGGCACCTATGATGCGATGGAGGAACGATTCAACGCTTCGTTGGGTGGTCTGCACTCAAAAATGCAGGGCGCGCAATTCGTGCGGATGGATATGTCTTTTGCTGGTGATCCAATACTGATCGGGCAAGGGGAGGAATTCGGTCCACTCACGCTAAGAGCGGATACGCTTATTCTCGATAACGTGCATGCTGTTCTCCTCATTGATGGTGTAGAAAAAGATCTGAAGCTGGACGAAATGATTAGAGTTAATGGATCATGGCGATTGCTGGACACTGTTGAATTGCGGGACTGACGCGCGTCAGAGGTTTTTTTGATCCTGGTTCGAAGTCTAGCCCCGCTCTTTAGCCTCACGTTCCCTGATTGCCTTGGTCAGCCTGGCGTTGGTGGGGCAGGGGATGCCGTGTTTTTTGCCGTGGCGGACGATGGCTCCGTTTAGGGAATCGATTTCGGTGCGTTTTTGGTGGACGACGTCTTCGCGCATGCTGGCGTAGTGGGTGCCGGTGTTGGGGATGAGGGTGCCGAAGAGCAGGTCGATGTAGTCGGCGGCGGTGGGGGGATTGAGTTGGATGCCGAGCGCGTGGCCGACGGCGTAGAGTTCCTGGAGGACTTCGCACATGGTTTGTTTGCGGTCTTCGGTATCGAGTAGATTCGCGTAGGGCACGTCGAACAGTGCGGAGAGGGGGTTGAGGGAGCAGTTGTAGGCGAGTTTGTACCAGAGCACTGCGGCGATGTTGTCTGCGAATTCGGTGGGTACGCCTGAGGCATCCATGGCTTCGGCGATACGCTTGATTTTGTCGAGGTAGGGCGTGTGGTGATAGACGCCCAGGGCGGTCTTGTGCGCCATGACGGTTACGTCGACGATGCCGGGTTCGGTGATGCGTGCGCCGAAGATGACGCGGGCTTCCACGCAGCGGTCCCAGCCATACGCTGCCGCGATGAGTTCCGCGTTCCCGAGTCCGCTTTGATAGGAAATGATGAGTGTGTCGTCGGAGACGTGTGGCTTGAGCAGGGGCAGGGTGGCTTCGGTATCGTAGGATTTCACGGCGAGCAGGATGAGGTCGTAGTGTTTTTTCGGTGCGTCATTGATGGACGTCACAGCGCTGAAGGTATCGGTGTGGTGATCGCCCCAGATGCCGGTGATGGTGATGCCGTTCGCGTTCATGGCATCGATTTGTTTGGCACGGCCAATGAAGGTGAGGTCATGACCATCCTTGGCCATGAGACCGCCGGTGACGCAGCCGAGTGCCCCGGCCCCCATGACGAGAATGCTCAGCGGGGACTCAGTCGGCATAGACTATCTTTTCGACTCGATTGACTTTTGAATCGCGTCGATTTCTGGATTCAGGAAATACATCTCGTAGTTCTTGTCGGTCTCGGGATCGGTTGCGTTGATGAGTAGCCATGTTTTTCCCGAGCGCTCGTGGGGCTCCAGTTTTGTGATCGCGGAGTAGGGGAGTACGATGCGCTGGGTTTTGAATCCGGCGACGAAAAAATCGCCGTAGAGCGAGAGGCGTGCGAATGGATTTCGGACTGCGCGCGCGCCGTTCCATCCGCCGCGACCGTGGTAGTTGGCTTCGGGTTCGACTCCTTCTTCCTGGGGGAATTTGGTGTCGCGCTCGACGAGTTGCATTCGCACGAATGCAACATAGACGATGACGCCCAGGCCGATCCAGGCGGAGATGGCGAGGTAGAGTGTGTAGATGTCTTTCATCGGACTAATTCCTAGTTGTTGGCGTAGTATTCCCGCGCTTTGGCAACGGCGACGCCGCTATTGATGGGAGCGTTCATACCGGAGAGGATAGCATCCATTGCTCCAAGGCAGTAGAGTACATTATTTTGATTTGAAGCATGTCCCATAAGTCCGACGCGCCAGATTTTACCCGCCATCGCGCCGAGTCCCGCGCCGATTTCGAGGTTGTATTCGTTGAGCAATGCTGTGCGGACAGCAGCTTCGTCGACGCCTTCGGGAATGGAGATGGAATTGAGTTGCGGGAGTCGCGCGGACTCGTCCACAATGAAGGACAGGCCCATGGCTTCGAAGCCGGCTTTGAGCGCGTTGTGATTGTGGATATGGCGCGCCCAGGCGTCTTCCAGGCCTTCTTCGGTGAGGATGACGAGGGCTTCGTGAAGGGCATACATGGCGTTGACGGGGGCTGTGTGGTGGTAGGCGCGTTTGCCTTCCCCGCCCCAATAGGTCATGAGAAGGCTGATGTCCAGGAACCAGCTTTGGACTTTGGTTTTGCGATTCTTGACGACTTCGAGCGCGCGGTCGCTGAAACTGACGGGAGAAATTCCCGGAACGCAAGAAAGACATTTCTGGGTGCCGGAATAAATGGCGTCGATGCCCCAATCGTCAACTTTTAGTTTTGAACCGCCGAGGGAGGTCACCGCGTCGACGAGCACGAGACAATCGTTGTCGTGCGCGATTTTGCAGAGGGTCTCTGCGTCGGAGAGTGCGCCGGTGGATGTCTCGGCGTGAACGAAGGCGAAAATTTTTGCGTCGGGGTTGGCTTCGAGCGTCTCCTTGACGAGATCTGGGTTGACGGGCTCGCCCCAGGTTTGTTCTATCATGATCGGAGTAGCGCCGCAACGCTCGACGTTTTCTTTCATGCGCATGCCGAAGACGCCGTTTTGTGCGATGACAACTTTGTCCCCGGGTTCAACGAGATTGACGAAGCAGCATTCCATGCCGGCTGAACCGGGCGCGGATACGGGGAAGGTCATTTTGTTTTTCGTCTGGAAAGCGTATTGCAGCATCTCTTTGATTTGATCCATGAGCGTGATGAACATGGGATCGAGATGACCGAGCGTATCGCGGGACAGGGCTTCGGTGACACGTGGATTGATATCAGAAGGGCCGGGGCCCATAAGCGTTCGGCGTGGGGGATGAAACGATTGCATGGATGAATTCCTTGTGGTCATCGAGGATGGGAAAGCGCAAAGGGTAATGAAACTAGTGTAGAAATAGCAAGTTTTTGGGCGATTACTCCTTGGTTTCCGCGTAGGATTCACCGAGGCCGGGCAGGTAGTAGGGGGGATTGTTCCAGGTGGATCCCTGGAGGAATTCGAGGCGGGTTTCGATGGTCACGGACCTGCGGAATGCGATGGCTTCGCGGGCTTTTACCCAGTCGGGACCGTTGCCGCCCATCTCGGCCATTTTACGCGTGGCTTTCCAGTGTTCGACGCTGGCGTATTGGGTCATGAGGTAGACTTCGTCATAGTCGGGGGAGCCTTCAGAATCGGTTTCTTCGGGATGGACAACGAGCCACATGCCGATTACGCGCGAGCCGATTTTCTCAAAGAAGGGCCACACGCCTTCTTGGCTGACCTTCAAAAATTCGGGGAAGTTACCTTTTTCGATTTTCCAGTATCGCTTGGTGACGATGGGCTCGGAGGGTTGGGCGACATCGTTGCGCACGGGGATGGGGGAGATTTCCGTTTCGGCACGGTCCTCTTCGAGTCTGCCGACGAACACCTGTTGCTGTTGGTCCTGCGCGTAGGTGGAAAGTGAACCTAAAAGGATTATTCCAATGATTATGTGAGTGCATCGCATGATGTTGATTCCTTAATTTGCTCATATTCAGAATTCTAATCATGGCATGCAGCGCGGACTTGACTCAATGCGTCGAAAGTTGACTGATTTGGGGCGGAAAAGGTATTTTTGACGGACTTATCAATTGGTTATTACACATTATTATAGGAAGTGAGGGAGATCCACTGTGAAAATCAAGGCCGCAGTCATTACTGAGCTGAATAAACTTGAAGTGAAGGAAGTCGAATTGTCTGGACCGCAGCAGGGCGAGGTGCTCGTGAAAATGGTCGCGACCGGGGTGTGTCATTCCGATCTGTCTTGCATCAACGGCACGATCCCCGCGATGTTTCCCTTTATTATAGGACATGAAGGCGCGGGTGTCGTTGAGGAAGTGGGAGAGGGTGTTGATACCGTGTCTCCCGGTGACCACGTGATTCTTTCTTTCGTGCCCAAGTGCGGCGAGTGTTTTCACTGCGAACATGGTCAGCCCTATTTGTGCCGACAGGCCAACGCGGTGAACAAGGGCCGTCAGTTGGACGGCACGTCGCGTGTGAAGTTGGACGGCGAGGATATTCAAGTAATGAATGGTCTCGGATGCATGGCGGAGTATTGTGTTGTGCCATCGATCAGCGTTGTGCCGGTTGAGAAAGATGTTCCGTTAAACATCGGCGCGTTGATCGGGTGTGGTGTGACGACGGGTGTAGGCGCAGTAATCAACACGGCGGAGATTGAAGAAGGTTCGACCGTTGCTGTGCTGGGTTGTGGCGGCGTGGGGCTGTCAGTGATTCAGGGCGCGAAACTGGCGGGCGCTAAAACGATTATCGCGATTGATTTATCTGAAGAGAAGTTGGAGATGGCCAAGAAATTTGGCGCCACGGACGCGGTGCTTTCGGATGAAAATACGGTCAAGGCGGTAAAGGGACTCACGGGGGGTGTAGGAGCCGACTACGCCTTTGAAGTGATTGGCATTCCGAAAGTGATGGAACTCGCTTATGCGGTCACCCGTAACGGCGGAACGACGGTGCTGGTGGGACTCGGCGGCGCGAAAGATATGTTCTCGTTCAGTGCGCTGGCCTTCCCGATACGCGCGAAAAAGCTGTGCGGCTGCATGTACGGGAACTCTGACCCCTGGAG
>JAYGCN010000109.1:0-2931 GCA_046583315.1 Candidatus Hydrogenedentota bacterium | reverse complement strand
TTCATCGAAAATTTCTTGCGGCAATGCCCAGGCGATGAATCGCAATACGATTCGGATAGAGTCCGCGCGAAGCGTGAAGGTCCACGAATTACATTCGCCCTGGACAGAGCGGATGAATGCCAATGCCGCTACCAGAGATTTCTCGGTCTTTTCGGAGTCCTTGCCATGGACTGCGATCGCGGCTTCCATACAAAGCAGTTTAACGAGACGCGGCATTTTCTCCAGCTCAGAAATCCACATGCCGTAGCCCTCTCGATACTGCGTGGGGTATTGGCTTTCGGAAAAGGAGGTTGCTTCGTGCAGCTTCGAGAGCGTTTGCGCGTTCAGTTTCAAATACTCCAAAACGGCGGCCCGTGTATTGCCGTCGAAGAGGAGTTCGGGACCGAACTTAAAGTCACCGTATTCGGGGAGTAACATAAGTTTATTTTGCGAAATTTCACCGACAGGAGATATATGGGTCTTGAGGGCATCAAGATAAAGTGGTGCCGCATTCACTTCGTCGGGCACACTCTTTTTCCAGTGGTCGAGTTCTTGGGTTGTTGTCGGGTAGCCCGCCGCTCGAATCGCTTCGATACCACCACGTACATTCTTCATCAGCATCAAGCGTTTCGCCGGAAGAAATCCAACCACGAAGATAACGATACTTGCCGCCACTAATGCCTGCAAACGGGCTTTATGCCAAGGCTTAATTTTCTTACGTTTTTTCATATAGCTTTCATCTCAATAAACGTGTTCACTATCCCAAAAGAGGTACGGAATCTCATTTCGAAAAGAAGCCTGTAGGGTATCAAATCAGGTTTATCGGCGTAAACAACCACCGCAAGCTAATGGTGGCAACAAGAATATTTGCAATACGATGAACGACTCATTACGTGGTTTCCCAAAACCGTCAGTCGTATGACAAACTGCAATCCAGATAGCGTACAACCGTTCAGGCAGATCGGTTGCGCCGGGAAAGCGTCCATTGGATAGCGATGTAGGGAAACAGGAAGAATGTAAACAGGCACATCTTGAATAGCGCTATGCTTAGAAGATTAATGCTGGCGAATACTTCCGGTTCTATACCAAAGAGACTCTCAGTGATATCCCCCATTAGCCCGCTCACGAAGAGAAGGCTGATTCCGCTGAGGAGTAGAAGTGCGAAGCCTATGATGAAGGATCTCAGTAGAACTTCCCCGACTACTTTGAGGGTCGCATCGATTGTTCTGTTCGTATCCAGGTTTTCCATGATTTAGCCTCCTTTGACTTCGCGTCTCGCTCAACGGAATATCTAGCTAAATACACCCGATTTCAAACATTATTCAAGTTTTTTCATCGTCTATGCCGGAACCATTGCGTGCAGGCAGGCGTCGCGAGAATTGGAAGTAAGATGGCTGTGAGGAGAATCGGGAATTGTGGTAGGCGCCAAGCGTCCGTCGACCATTCGTATCCGATATTTGATACGAGATAGATTCCGATGGGGGATAACAACGTCAGTATCAAGAGCGGTTTTGTACTCAGGAGTGCGTGCTTTTTCAGGTAGAGAACGGTCCGCGCCAGCAGCCAGAGTAGGCCGATTATCATGATCCCGAGTGCTGCGTAGGCCAGAACGTTGCACGCAGTGATGAGGGCGGAATATTGATCAGGAGACTCTAAAGAGAGCCGTTGTAGCTCATAGATACTGGCTATCGGAATGGCCAGCGCCCAGCCGATAATGAATGCGGTGAGACTCTCGGGCGATGTAAAGGACCAGCCCACTAGGCACGTGAGAACCGCGGCAGCCACGAACGACAAAACAACGACAAACGTGGGCTGAGCCATCGTGAGACGCTCGAACGTAGTCATTGCAACCCCCTCCACTTCGACGTGATTGAAGAAGGAAGCGAAGGCCATGATCCCCAAGAACGGGAGCAATCCCAATACGAGGGCTCTTGCCGACGCTTTCCACCGTGCGGTTGTGAGTTCCATCGTCGTTGCAGGTTGATAGAACAAGAAAGACCCGTGCTTGCTGTCTGCCTGTCGCCAAAAACGAAAGAGCAAAGTGCCGCCAATCAGCGAGAAGGCGAAGGCGATAGCTCCTGGCACGCCTACGGACGCGAAGAATGCCATCGCTTCGGTCGACAGAGTAGGCGTAATGCGTTCAATCGATCCATCGGCCGTCTCCGCCAGAGTCGGAACCGCACTGCCCAATACCTTGTAAATCGAGATGCTGAGAAATAGGTACACAATCGTCAGGAACCAAGGAAATATTTTCCAAGTGCGTCGGTATTCGAACCAACGCAGGGCGTCTTCCGGCGTATCGAATTTTTCGGTACGGACAGATTCGAGCGTAGCATCGGACTCGCGAAATAGTGTGAGTTCTCCAAGGCTCGAGAATCTGCCTTTGCGGTGTTGTGCGATGGCGCCTACGCCTACGATATAGGACAAGAGAATGACGAGCAGTGCGCCCACAGGAAAAATGGCATTTCCCTGAGCATCGACCGTGAGGGATGCGATCTCAAATGTTTCAATGCCAAAGATCGCCAGGACCCAAGTTAGGGTGTACGGAACTGCGAATACAACGGCCAGGGTCCAGCCAATCCCCGCAGGCCCTACCCACCACATCCCCGCTTGGAGAATTGCATAAACCAATGCCGCGCCCACCGCAAACTCGAAAAACGGCCCTACACTTTGGAATGGCGATCCATACAATGCGTAACAAACGGATGTTCCCCAAAGAGCTAAGGCGATGTTGGTGGCCAAGCCGTACGTCATGCGTGCTGCTGCCAGTTTCCATGCGTCCACGGGTAGGCGCGTCAGATACCACGGCATGTTGAATTTCATTTCGTCGCTCCCTTGCGCAAGCATCAGCAACATGAGCCAGAAAAATTGGACCACGAACAAAGTGATCGCAGGATTTGATGCATCAAGCCAGACCAGTAGGCTCAAAGTGATGCTCAATGCCATGGCCAT
>JAYGCN010000083.1:0-2711 GCA_046583315.1 Candidatus Hydrogenedentota bacterium | reverse complement strand
CATTCGGGTGCTGGCTGAGTTGCACAAGGTCAATCGTGAAGAAGTGGGGCTTGGCGATTTCGGGCGTGCTGGAAATTACTATGAACGGCAGATTTCACGCTGGACGAAACAGTTCAAGTATTCAGAAACCGAGGTGATCCCGGAGATGGACGCGCTCATCGACTGGTTTCCAGCGAATATTCCTCAATCCGATGAGACCACGCTGGTGCACGGGGACTATCGCATAGGCAACGCGATTGTACATCCGACCGAGCCGCGCATTGTGGCTATATTGGATTGGGAATTGTGTACGACAGGCCATCCGCTGGGCGACCTGGCGTACAATTGCATGATGTATTACACCGCTGAACGCGACATCGTTAAGGCTACCGCTGGCCTACCCACGGAACAGGAACTGCTCGACATGTATTGCCTTCACGCGAATCGTGCGCCGATTGAAAACTGGTCGTTCTACATGATTTACAACATCTACCGGAGCGCGGCGATTGTGCAGGCCGTGTACAAGCGCGGACTGGATGGCAATGCGAGCTCGGCCACTTGGAAGGAACGCAAGGATTCGTGCCGTCAACAGGCGGAAATCGCCTGGCAATTGGTTGAACAAAATAGATAACACCCAACAATACGAGAAGGAAATCCGATTATGAAAGCAGTGCAATGTACGTCCTACGGTCCTCCGGAGAATCTGGAATTCAACGACATCGATGACCCGGTTGCTGGAAAAGGCGATGTATTGATCGATATCCACGCGACGGGTCTTAATTTTCCGGATACATTACAAATTGCGGGCAAATATCAATTCCAGCCCCCCTTCCCCTTTACGCCATCATCCGAAGTGGCGGGCATCATCGAAACAGTCGGCGAAGGTGTCACGGAGGTCTCCGTTGGGGATCGCGTGATGGCCATGATTGGCGTCGGCGGTATGGCGGAGAAAGTTGCCTGCCCCGTGGGTGCGGTCACAAAAATTCCGGACAGCATGGATTTCGCGGTGGCCTCGGGTTTCGGCATGATCTACGGCACCTCATACCACGCGCTCAAACAACGCGCCAACCTGCAACCCGGCGAAACGCTACTTGTCCTCGGTGCTAGCGGCGGCGTTGGCTATGCGGCAGTCGAACTGGGAAAAGCGATGGGCGCAAGGGTCATCGCTGCGGCCAGTACGGATGAAAAACTCGCCGTCGCGAAAGAAGCTGGTGCAGATGAGCTCATCAACTACGGCGATGGTCAACTTAAGGATAAAGTCAAAAAACTTACGGGCGGCGTCGGTGCCGATGTTATCTACGATCCCGTCGGCGGTGATCTCTTTGATCAGTGTGCCCGCTGCATCAACTGGAAGGGTCGTTTATTGGTCATCGGATTCGCAAGCGGCACCATTCCCAAATATCCCATTAACCTGGCCCTGCTCAAGGGCTGCGATCTCGTCGGCGTATTCTGGGGCGACTTCCGACGTCGGGAGCCGGAAGTACACGACCAGAATACCGAAGAACTGTTCGCGCTCTACGACGAAGGCACACTCAAACCACTGGTCTCGCAAAAATTCCCACTCGACCAATACGTCGATGCGCTAAACGTCTTCGTAAATCGTCAGGCCGTGGGCAAAATCGTCATAGAGGTCAAGGCCGATTAGTTGACCGACGAAACCTTTACAACGATGTCAGCGATACCGAAACTTCATTGATCGATTCAGTGATGCTATAGGCTCGACTGTCCACCGTATAGCCTTCCGCGACAACCGTAATGGTCAATTCGCCTTTGGGAGGATTTTCCACTACAAAGTCACCGTTTTCGTCCGAGGTTAACGACAGTGTGATCCGGTTACGTCCCTGAAGCCAGGGTTCCTTAATGCCAATGCGGGCACCGGGAACCGCCTCACCGTCGGCATTTTTGACCGTGCCCACCAGCAACACTGGCGGATCGAGAACGAAGGTCTGCGTTCCTTCATGAAGCGCATCGAGTGAAATCGCTCCGCCGTCGTATCGTGTCTCTCCAAAGTCAGGATGGCGAACAGTTGCCCAAAAGTCTGAGGGGTTTTCAGGCGCGCCGTCGAAACCCCAGCGACCAGACGAATTGGTCTCGATGGTCGTCATCAGATTTTCACGGGAGTCCCAGTTGTGCGATCCGAGCACGGGGATCGTGACAATCGCTCCGGCAACGGGATTGCCCGCCAGATCCTTCACGATGCCGCCCAGGCTCACGCCACGTTCCAATTCAAGGTAGACGGACTCTGCAGGCACCGGTTGCGGCCAGGAATAATCGGATGTTGTGTATCCAGGCGCAAAAGCCCGAAACTTGGCTGCGGATGCACTACCGGGTACGTAAATACGCACGTGGCCGTCGGTATCAGTACTCACAAAGTGCACCGTATCATAATTGTTGGTCGGTTGGTACATAAATTCGGCATTGCCGAGCGCATTCCCTGTGGATTTATCCACGACATATACGTCCATCGGTGTTGAATTGACGAATTCCCTAAGTTGACTATAATAGGGAGCGTTTTCAAGTTTCCGAACCCCTTCAGGACTAATCGTGATTGGCAGCGTCATCTGCACGGAATTGGTCCAGGTGGCAATGATGTCCATGGATTTATCCGTAATGCTGGTGCTCCCGAGGCCAACCCGCGAAAGTTTCGTTAGATGTTGAATGGTTTCGATACCTTTGTCAGTAACACCCGTCGTCTGGAGATTGAGTCCCGTCAAAGATCGGAAGAGCACACG
>JAYGCN010000039.1:0-2518 GCA_046583315.1 Candidatus Hydrogenedentota bacterium | reverse complement strand
CTGCGCCTCGAAGCGGAGCAAGTACGCCGCAACGAAGCCGCACTGCTCGCGCAGAGTACCTCGCGTGATGATGATGACGATGACAGACCACGTCGTCCAATTCGCATCGAGCTCCCCGAAACCGCAGTAGAAGCATAATTGTAGAGAGGAAGCATCCCATGGCGGATCTTCGAATGCCTGACTTGAACAAGGTCCAGTTAGCTGGTCGTCTTACCCGTGACCCGGAACTGAAATATATCGCGTCCGGAACTGCCCTGTGTAAATTGGGCATGGCAGTATCTCGAAAGTACAAGACCAAGACGGGTGACATGAAAGAGGAGACTCTCTTCATGAATGTGACCGTCTGGGGACAGGCTGCCGAGTGGATTGGTGACAAGATGAAAAAAGGCCAACCCGTCCTTGTAGAAGGCCGTCTAACCAGTAACGAATGGGAAGACAAAAACGGCCAGAAGCGCACAACCATTGAAGTGAATGCCGATCGCGTGCAATCACTTGCATGGGATGATCGCGGCGACCAAGGTAATCAAGGCGGCGGTGGTGGCGGAAGCAGTTACTCCGAAGCCCCGAAACCTCGACCCATCGAAGAACCGATTCCAGAGGATGATATTCCTTTCTAGCATTGACCCAGGGTGTTTATCACGCACATGCGTGTGCCCTCAAGGAGACCTATATAGTGAAACGTTCAGCAAAAGTTAAAAGCGCTGCGAAGAAGAAGAAAAAGAAAAAGTCGTCCATGAAAAAGGTATGTCGCCTTACCGTGGATCGCGTGGTCTACATCGATTACAAAGATGTAAACCTGCTTAAACATTACGTAACCGAACGAGGCAAAATCATTCCTCGCCGGATTACGGGCGCCACGGCAAAGCACCAGCGCATGCTGACACGCTCCATTAAATTGGCGCGTCAGATTGCTCTGTTGCCATTTTCTGCCAGCTAGGCGGTTGCCGTGTCCGCACCAGCTCAAGAAGAGCTGCCGATCATCTTCGGACTGAAATTGATCGGCTACTTTTCCACACTGGTGTTGCTCCAACAACTGGCCTTTATACTGGCCCCGGTACCGGTCGTGACCTATGCACTACGCGACCAGCGGTTCCAGGCCAAAGTATTTATTCTGGTTGCGGTATTGGCAGGGATTTCAGGCATGATTTTCGGCCTGCCCAATCTCGTCATACCAAACATTTTAATGTCAACAATGGGATGGCTCATCGCTTGGGCCATTCAACAGCAAGTGCCCTACACCAAACTGGTCACGCGGTTACTCGGATTTGTACTTATCGTACAAATCGCGACGACCGCGATTCGGTGGGAAGACGGTGCACTTGAACGACAGGAGCTGCGGGCACGTGTCCAGCAGCAACTGGACGGTCCAGAAGCGAAATCGTTCACGGACCAAAAAGTCACAAATTTGAATATGCAAATCTGGTTGCTCGAACATTGGCAAGATGTCTTTGTCGGGTTTACCTTTGGAGGCGTACTCGCCGGACTCTGTATTTCCATCAGTTGGATATACCGAATCCTGCGAAAAACGACCGGGTGGGTGCCAATAGGCACATTCACCGATCTACGCCCCCACGATGCCGTTGTTTGGCCGGCCATTGTCGTCGCGCTGCTGTGGTTCTGGAATTCGCAGGACCCCCAGCCCTGGCTGCAGGTCATCGGTTACAACGGAGCAATCGGATTGATCGCCCTGTATGGGTTAAACGGACTTGGAATCCTGATGTATGGACTCGATGTCCTGAAACCCAATCCCATACTGAGCCTGGCATTTCTGTTGCTGCTGTTTATTCTAGGCGGCTACATGATGCTCGGTGTCCTGGGATTGTTCGACACCTGGGGCGAATTCAGAAAACGTATCGATGCCCGTGCGCAGGCCTTGCGTGATCCACCGGATTACGACGAGTGACTGCAAGCGGACTTAACACTTTAGTCAGTAAGATGAAAGGGAGATGAAAATGAATGTCATCCTCTGCGAAGACGTAGACAACCTCGGATCGATGGGTGATCAGGTCAAGGTGAAGCCGGGTTACGCCCGTAACTTCCTCCTGCCCCGACGCCTCGCCGTAGTTGCTGATTCCGCCAGTGCCCAACAGATTGAGCACGAGTTGCGAATCATCAAAAACGTGAAGAAAAAATGCGCGTGGAATTGCAAGACGTAGCCAAAGGACTCGGCGAAGTCACGGTGGAATTCACCGCCAAGGCCGGTTCCGAAGGCAAACTCTTCGGCTCCATCACCACGCTCCATATCGCCAACCAGCTCAAAGAACAAGGTCACGAAGTGAACCGCAAGAAGATTAAGCTCGCCGAGCCTATCAAGACTGCCGGCGATCACTCCGTAACCGTTCTTTTAGGTGCCGGCGTAGAAGCGACCATCAAAATCGTGGTTACTGCCGAAGTAGTTGTCGCTGACGAGCCTGTTGACGATTTCGTTGACACCGACGACGACGACGAAGGCGCTACCATGGCCATGGCCGAAGAAGAAGGTTCGAAAGTGGCGAAGAAGAAGGTCAAAGCGCCAGCC
>JAYGCN010000004.1:0-17205 GCA_046583315.1 Candidatus Hydrogenedentota bacterium | reverse complement strand
CCTGGCCAAGCAACATCTGCTCGATTCCGGAGCCGATCCGGACAATATTTTCATTGTGGGCGCGAGCATCGGCGGAAATCTGGCCATTCACTGCGGCGTTGCCGATTCGAAAATACAGGCGGTGATCGCATTGTCGCCCGGTCTCTCATACAAGGGCGTCAGCATTGAATCGAAAGTCAAAAAGAATCGACGTCTGCCCCTGCTGCTCGTTGCTGCCGAAGGAGACACCTACTCCGCATCGTCCGTCAAGACGCTGACCGACTCCTCCCCATCCTACGCCGAACGGCGCACCTATCTGGGCTCCTCACACGGCACCGCTCTGCTCGTCGGCAACGCTCAAATCGGCCCGAATATACTCGAATGGATAAAGCCGATTCTTAAATAATAGGCGGATTCGCTTGACGCATTTCGAGATTGAAAGTATACTTGGTTCAGAGAAAACGCTATCAAGAGGGGATATCGTGTCAAATCCAGTTCCAGAGGGCTACTATAAAGATTCCAATGGCGATCTGCAGCCGGATCGACGCGGCTCCAGCAATCGACGACAGCGCGATACTTCCATAGACGGGGATCGCCGAAACATGATGCGTCGTAAATCGGATTCTGAGTTTCTCAAGCGCAAACACGAGCAACAGATCGAAGAAGCGCTGGGCGATTTTGCGGAAGAACACGACCAGACCTAAGTTGCGCTGCCCTATCACTGTTTCTTGATTAGCGCGTCTGCATCCCTTTTCAAATCCTCAGCCGCCTCGCGTCCGCTTTTCATTCCCGCTATCACCGCCGTCTCCGCTTTTTCTACAAGGGATCGGATCTCCTGCCAGGCCAGAATGTTCGGCTCCGGTTTTGCGAACTCCAGACAATCGAATGCGGTCTTGTTGCTGGGCCATTCCGCCCAGAAGGCCTGTAGCGCAGGATCGTCAGCAGCCGATCGACGCACCGGTAAATAACCCGTCGCCAGGGCCCAGCGCGCGGTCGTTTCCGGACTGGTGAAATATTTCATGAAACCCCATGCGCTCGCCTGTTGTTCGGGTGTCGTCTGGAACAGTGTGACGTTCCCGCCGAAGAGGGCCGTGTGTGGATCGGCGGGGTCGGCCTGCGGAATCGCAGCGATCCCCCATGTGTTGCTATCAGGAATAAGATTCTTCAAGTACGGTCGTTGCGCGCTCGTTCTCAGGATGAACGCGATCTCGTCGTTTCCGAACGAAGTCTCATCATTAAACGTACGCGGCGGGATCTGGTACGCCAGTTTTTCTCGCATGAGCGTCTCAATCAATTCGAACGTTCGGATCGACGCGGGTGAATCGTACAACGTTTCACCGGCACCAAGAATTTCTCCGCCCATGCTGAAAATAATCCCGCTGATGGTCGAGCAATCCACATCCAGAGCGATACCGAATTTGCCCGTTTTCTGTTTGATGACGCGGCATTGTTCGACGAACTCTTCCCACGTAGTGGGCGGCGCATCAAGACCCGCTGCCCGCATCACATCCAGATTGTAGTACATGACGAGAACGCTTTTGGTGTAGGGAAACGAAAGGGTCTGCCCATCAAACTGCGCGAATCGATTCGTGTCAAGCATGGCGGGGAAAAAGTCGTTCAACTCTTCTTCCGACAAACCCGTTTCGGGATTAGCAATGTAGTCGTCCAGCGATTTCACCGCGCCTTGCCGCATGTACTCAGCCGTCATGTTTTCATAGGCGACGGCCATGGCGGGCAACACTCCCGCGCGCGTACTGGCAACCACTTTTTTGTAAATATCGCCGTAGTTTCCCGTGGAAACCGCTTTGATCGGAACGCCTTCGTGTGAGGCATTGTATTCATCAACAATCGCTGCCAATTCATCCGCTGAATCAGACGTCTGACGGTCCCAGAAGATTGCCGTGTCTGCCTCAAGCGGCCTGAAGGAGCGCGAATCAGAGCCCTTCTCCGACGAGCCTGTGCCAGACGGTGAACACGACACAATCATGGCTACAAGAACCGCGGGTACTGTCCATCGATACACGCTGAGCAAAACACGTCCAGGCATCTTCGCCCTTTCCTATCCCTTCAATCCGGAATTCGTCGCGGCATCCACAAAGGTCCGCTGTGTAGCAAAGTATAGAAGCAGTACCGGCACGATTACAACGACGGACGCGGCCATGAGTAAATTGGTGCGCACGCCGGCATCGGTCGCGAACAGCGCAAGGCCCACTTGAATCATGTGCATCGACTCGGAACCCGTGACGATCATCGGCCATAGCAACGCATTGTAACTGGCCAAAAACGCGAAGAGTCCCACGATTAACACCGTGGGGCGCACGATCGGTGTCGCAATGAAGAGCAGAAATCGAATGTGGCCGCATCCGTCGATAACCGCCGCGTCGTAATACTCCGAAGGTGTGGAGGCATAGGCCTGGCGCATCAGGAATATGGAAAACGCATTCGCACACCAGGGAATGATGAGTGCCTGATAGGTATCGTACCACTCCAATTTGGTAATCAGAACGTAGTTGGGAATGATCAATGCCTCAAATGGAACCATCATCGTCGCAATGATAGTAGCGAACAATACGCGCCGCCCGACAAAGTGCAAGCGCGCAAAAGCATAGCCAGCCATCACTGCCGTAATCATCGTCATCAAGGAAATTGTGATGGCGATGGCAAAGGTGTTTCCGAAATAGCGAGCAAAGGGGGCCGACGACATCGCATCGGGATAATTCTGCCATTGCGGCTCATCCGGAATCAGGCTCAACGAAGCCGAGGTCGATTCTTGCAGCGTCATCAGTGACGTGCCAAGCATCCACGCGAAAGGGTAGAGTGCCAGAAGCGCCCCCACGGCCAACAATCCGTATGTGACCACGTTTCGCCAGTTCATCGACTCTGCATCCTTTGCCCGGTGAGACGCAACTGAACAACCGTGAACGCCATGATGGCCAGGCTCAGCAGAACAGCATTCGCGGAACCGTAGCCGATGTGTCCGTACTCGTAAAACTGCGTGTAAATGTACACCGTCATATTCTGCGTCGTATCAAGCGGGCCGCGACCATCACCCGTTAACGCGAAAAATCCGTTGAAGGCCTGAAACGACTGAATTGTCGCGACCACCGTCAAAAACATCAGGGTAGGCGAAATTCCGGGCAGAATCACATGCCATGCGAGCTGTGTGCGATTGGCCCCTTCGAGCGTTGCGGCTTCTTCGAGGCCCTTTGATCGTTGCGTGAGCGCGGCAAGCAGAATGACGACCATGAACCCGATGCTGCGCCAGATTTCAAAGACCATGACACAACACAACGCCAGACTCGGCCCGAAGGTAGGGTCAATTGCACCGCCCGTGAGAATATGCAACACGCCGCGCGGCTCAAGAAGCCAATCCTGGCGCTCCAGGCCCAATTGCATAAAGAGCTGCGTGATGGGGCCGTTAATCGGCTCGAACATCGCACGCCAAATCATCGCTGCGGCAACGACGGAGGTGATGAAAGGCAAAAAATAGACGATTCGCAGGAACGATTGTAGCCGAGTGATGTGACTTAGAACAAGCGCAAGTATGGTGCTGATCAGGAGAGTGGGTATCACGGTACCGACCGCAAAATAGATCGTGACGCGCACGCTGTTCCAGAATCCTTCGCTTTGAATCGCGGCGACATAATGCACACCACCTATATATTCCGATGTATTCGCCTCAAACTCAAAAAGACTCAGATAGATTGCATAAAAGAAGGGGGAAATGGCGAAGGGCAGTAAAACAGCCAGAGCGGGCGCGATGAGTGCATAAGCCAGTATGTTCGAGCGATTTACGTCCGATGTGCGACGGAATAGTGACATGGCGAACCGTGTTTTAACTCCCAGTGACTTTCAGTCTACGACATAGCAATGCTCATGTTTCAGCCATTGTGCCTGACACAACGATACTTGCAGTAATAAAAATGCGAACAGTAAATAAATTGGTCGATTGTTTTGCGTACTCGCATCGCTATTATATCCTAATATAGGGGATAATCGCGGACGAACTTCAATAAATTGTTGACCTTCGCCTTAAGAACGGCTATCATTGACGTGGTTATACGGCTCTGCGCAATTGGGAGTCGCAGGGCGGCCCGCTTCCATCGGGATCGATTCCCTTAATCTACAGATGACACATTTGGATTACAAAAGATGACACACTTGGAGCGTACTATGAATCTCGCCTCTTTCAATGGTGGCAGTATCACTAAACTTCTTCGACCTTGGGCGTTGGTGTTATGCGCAGCGGTCATTTCTTCCGGATGCAGCGGTGGCGGCAGTTCGGGCAGCAAGCCCCACAACGAGGAATTACTACTTGGCGTGGTGGATCTCGACGGTAACTTGCAAGCCCATGCAACACAGATCGTTGCCAGCCAGGCAATTATTGGCGGAAAAGATTTCGAAGGCCAAGAGAAGGTCGACTATGAACGATTCATCAATTATCCGGGCGATGTTGACTTCTTTCGGGTGTCGCTTGTTGGTGGGAATACCTATGGCTTTCATGCTAACTTCCCACAAGATAACCAAAGTGGTCAAGGCGACTCATCCTTGTTGTACTCGATACTGGATTCGACTGGTAGCCTTACAATCCCTACGACAGTAGAGCTTCCTTATCCCGGAGTAATTCCAGACCCGGATTCCAATCTGCGTGCCATTTGGTTTGCCCCCTACACCGGAAACTATTATCTGCGCTTTCAAAGCCAATTCGCCGGTGGGGTAGGTCAATACTCATTTCGTATCGCAAGTTCACGACTTGGCGTTGCTATGTCGCGTGGCTATCCTTCGTTTGGCGAACCGAAATTCGGCGGCTCTGTGCAAAACCTGCGTAGTTACGTATTGGTTATTGATGACCAGGAAAACGTCCGTTATAACGGCCCAAATCTCCCTAATACGGCTGAGAGCGTATTCAAAGAACCATTATTCGGATCGTTGGACATGGGTTTTCTACAGATTGCGGCACAGACCGATGGCTTGGTCCCTCCCACATTCACGCTCCTATTTTACGGTGCCGGATTTTCTCACGATGTGTCTGAGGTCACCTTTTTCGATCAGGATGGCATGCTGCAACCGAATCCAGAGACATCTGCGGCGCACATCCATTGGGGAAGACCCAGTAGCGATTTGAATGACAACGTAGATGATATCTTTTGGAACTACGATCCCGGCAACGGACTCCCCCTCGGTCCAGTCGACAATTTCGCGCCAAATCTGAATTTTGAACCGGGGATTTCACATCCCTTTATCGAAGATGTTTCAGGAAACATAATTGGTTTCTCCGAAGAACTTGTCCATCTAATGGTCGGTCGACATTGGTACGCCGACGCTCATATCACGAACGATCTCGATTTGTATTCCGTTCCGATTGTATCCTCGCATCCGCAAGGGGGTATTCGATTCTTCGATTCAGCATTTGTGCTGAACGGATTCGATACAGTACCCCAAACGGGTTCGCCAAATACACTTGAGGTTGTGTACAACGATGAGTATCAGAGCTTCGCGCTCCTCTATGATGTGGAGCCGCCTGCGGGCATTGGTGATGCTGCCATTCATGTGCATACCGGCCGACCGGGCGAAGAGGGGCCGATTCTCATTGACCTTGGCCTGGTACCTCACTTTAATGCGCGCCCACGCTATGAACCGGCAGTAGACGCGTCCGGCGTCTTCATTCCAGGAGTAGAGAACATCATCAAAATATTGACCAACGATGAAGCCGCATTACTGCTCGAGGCCAGTTATACAACGGGTTGGTATCTTGATGTGCATACGGATCCGTTCTTCATTGTGAAGCCGGAAATTCGTGCCAACGCTGTATTCTTCGATCAATTGGAGATAGCCTCCACACACGTGAATTTCCCACCTCCATTCGATGCCAATACCAGTTCCAATAGCGGTGTTGTTCGATTGACTGCACCCGCGAAAGGTAAAGTCAGCTTTATCAGTGAAGACCTCGCCTATGGTGCCATCGACGTCGTCCTCAACGGTCGAGGCATTGGCACGATTGATACCGCTACCGTTGCAGACGACATCGTGTGCGGCCAGGAAGCCCCCGGCGGTACCGTCACGGGTGAATTGGCACCAAACACCTATTACTTCCACGCCTACGGCGAAGGCGTGATGTGGGACGGCCACGTGAGTGTGGACGATGGTTGTGCAGTGGTTGTATTGAATGCAGATACCGCGCAGATTCACCTGAAGAACTAGCCCTCCCGCAAATCAAGTGACCACGGCGTACTCCAGCTTCCTGGAGTGCGCCGTTTCTTTTCTCTACCCGACTATGCTTCCCGTGGGTCGCTCATCGAAGTGCGTCGAAGTGTTTCAGAAAGCCTTCGATGGCCCCTGTGTTTTGTTGTACAGCAATCTGTCCGTGTTGACCCATCACGTTTCGGCAATCATCGTCAACAAAGAGTGCCTGGAGCTGCGCGGGGAGATCGTCGGCACACGAAACCTGGGTGGCCCCTTCGGCTTCCACCAGCATGGCTGCCGGGACATGGAAATTTTTCATACACGGGCCAAACACGGTTGCCACACCCAGGGCCGCAGGTTCGATGGGATTATGCCCCTGAACATCATCAGAAAAGCTGCCTCCAACGACGGCGACATCAGCCAAGGCATAAAAGTGGACTAACTCGCCTACGGTATCCAAGAGGATGATAGGGCGCTCATCCGATGTAGCCTCCACGTGCTCCGTCTGGGGTGCTTTCGTGGTACTGCGCAGAAGCAGTGAATATCTTTCGAGCTGTCCGACTATCTCTTGTGTACGTTGTATGTGTCTAGGGGCGATGATGAGTCGCAAACCTGTTACGCGCTCGCGCAGATACTCCCAGCATTCTACAGCCAGTGCTTCGTCACCGGGCCGCGTGCTCCCAAAAATGAGCACTGATGCTGTGGACTCAATACCACAATGCTCGCGCAGTGAATTCGTGATCGCTGAGTCGACCTGCGTAATCGCTCCGTCAAATTTCGTGTTCCCGAGAACGTGCACAGCGTCCGCACGAAGGCCCAGGCGTTGAATGCGTTCCGCGTCGAGCGCGCTTTGCATACCCGCAAGCTGTATCGATTCAATGGCAGGTCGCAGCAACGGTGCTGCCCGGAGATAGCCGCCGAAGTGTTTCTCGCTGAGCCGACCGTTCACCAGGGAGACGACTGTCGTTCGCTTCCGGGCGTGGAACAACACGTTCGGCCACAACTCGGTTTCGATGAGTATGAGATGGGCTGGCTTGAGACGTTCCAGAAAACCGGCCACACTCCATGGGTGATCGAATGGGAACCAGGCGATACCGTCAACGTCTGGCAAATCGTTGGCCTGTGCCATTCCTGTGACGGTGGAGGTGGTCAGCACAATGGAGGCTTCCGGGTAGCGCTCCCTGAGCGCGGTCACGATGGGCCGCGCTGTATTGACCTCGCCGAGGCTGGCGGCATGCACCCATATCGCCCCGGCCTTTAGTGTGGGCGCTATAAAGGGCCGAAAACGATGAAGAAGCGGTCTATGTTTGGGATGGATAGCGAGATACGCTGCAGCGGGAATCACCAGGAGCGTGAGCAACAGATTATATAGGGCATGAATCAAGAGCATGGGATGATTGTAAAGAAAAAGGCCGCATCCAGTAAAGAATGGGGCCCGTTTAGATGATCACTTTGTCCGTCGACTATAGACTGGACTCAAAGTAGCGCGATCCGGTCCGGTCGATAATGGTTGGCGTCACGAAAATGAGCAGGCTGGACTGGCGCACAGTTCTCGATTTGCCGCGGAAGAAGAACCCGATAACCGGGATGTCTTGCAGATAGGGAACGCCGGTTTCTTCGCGGGAAGAGGTATCGCTCACGAGACCACCCAGGACAACGGTATCCCCATCCAGCACAATGACGTTGGTCCAAACGGATTTGGTTGCAATTTTTGGGAACACAATTTCAGTCGGAAATACCTGGCCACCCACGATCTGAGCTTGAGTGAAACTACTCTCACCGACAATCTCCACGACGGAGGGGTTCAACCACATGCGAACCTGATTGCCGGATATTTGTGGGGTTACCGAGAAGGCAATACCGGCCTGAAACGGCGTATAGGTTGACTGGGTCGTAGAGGTAATCACGCCGCCGGTATCTCCTTGACCATTGGTATTTACGTTCGATTCGTTATCCTGCGATGTGCGGTAGTATTCCGTCACGAAGTCTGCCACCGCCGCTGGCTTCTGGTTCATGGTCGTCACGCGCGGCGCACTCATCAGTTCACTTTCCGCCAGCGTATCGATCATATCGATAGTCAACTGCAATCGATCTCCATCCAGAGTCGACAACATCGTGAATTCACCAAGAATATTGCCGGCTGCTCCGGGAGAAAGCGCGGCACCCAGATTGGCCAGTGAAAATGCGCTGCCGTAGCGTGACGCATCGGGGTTGAAGCCGAAGGGCACGGTTTCGAAGATACCGTCCCCGTTACTATCAACAATTGTTGGCGGCGGAGTGAAAATCCCGATTGTGCCATCACCACCATCACCACCATCACCACCATCACCACCATCACCGCCGTCGATGCCGTCGATGCCACCGGGCAATAATATTTGCTGCTGAACTATAGGAGGAATCACGCGATCATTGGCATCGGAGAATTTTGTCGTCCAGTCGAAACCAATCTTTTCGGTATCATTGATACCAATCGTCAAGAATTTCGCTTCGATGGCCACTTGCTGCGGCGTTTCATCGAGGTGAATTAGGTTTTCTGCCAGAATATCGTGATTGTTCGGTGTATTGTGGACGATTAGTTGATTGCTCACAAGGTTGTAGTACATAAATGAAAGTTCTTTTTCCGTGATGGGCTCAATTACGCCTGGCACGAGGCTGCGCAACACGTACATGATTCGCGGCTCACCAATAATACCACTGGACGGCCCAAGTCCGGGACCATATCCGAAGTTGTTCTGACCACCCGGACCACCGGCTCCGCCGCCGGCTCCACCGCCGATTCCGCCTGCGCCGCCGCCAATACCGCCGCCTCCAACGCCGCCGCCGCCAGCACCCTGGCCAGCACCGCCGCCTTGACCGCCTTGGCCGCCGGTACCAAATGGATTCGGGTATTCCCCGACGAGTTGATCGTCAAATCCACCTGAGAACAAATCGGATACGTTTCCGATTGCTACGATGTTGTTTTGACCACCCTGACCGCCCTGACCGCCCTGACCGCCGCCTGCACCGCCGCCTGCGCCGCCGCCTGCTGCGGCACCACCGCCACCGCCACCGACACCGCCGCCTGCACCGCCACCACCGCCAGCACCACCGCCCTGACCACCCTGACCGCCCTGCTGGCTGGTGTTGGGATTGCCCAGTACCAGCTTGAACAATGTCTCGGCACCAGCGTTACGCAGTTCATAATACCGGGTAACGAGATCGTCAAATGATTCTGTTCGTATTTTTTCGGGTGTACTGATCCAGATAAAACCCTGCTGGATCGAGTAGTCCAGGTTAAGGGGTCGCAAGAGTGCTTTGAGTGCCTGGCGAAGCGTTACGTCTTTGAGATTGATGTAGTCAATCATCCCGTCAGTCACCGGTCCGATATCGCCCTGTTGTCCACCAGCTCCGCCAGCTCCGCCTATACCGGCGAATCCACCACCGGCACCAAAACCGCCTCCGCCACCGCTAGTGGGTCTTGGAGCGGGTGGCGCTCCGGGCGCGCGGCCCGCAACTGTATCGTCTTCCGAAACGGGCGGCTGAACGACGCGATTATCAACCATGATGTTGATGTCGTAGTTCTCGGAAAGTATTTCAAGCAAGTCTTTAAGATGAACATTCTCAAAGACAACACCTACTTCACTGTCCAGAATATCTTCTATTTTGTCGCGTTCTTCAATAGGAGTTATACGCTCCTCAATAGTGGGGATTGACAGACGGAACGATTTGATTCCATCAACACCTGCGCCGGGCGGCATGAGTTTCTTGTCCTGGATACCTTTTCGAATTTCTTTGGTCTGCTCGATAAGACTTTTCTGAGATTCCACTATTTGCTGCTCGTCGTATCCCAGCGCCGCCTTGTGTAAACCATCCTGTGCACGCTTGTTGTCCGGTGCAGTCAAAAGAACTTGCTCGAACTTGTTGATGGCCTCCCGATACATCTGATGCTCAAGATAGTCTTCGCCCATCTCAACATTCTCGCGCACGCTTTGAATCTTGTACTCTTCTGCGGTCATCGTCGCGCTGCTCAATTCCTCAAGCGCATCGGGATCAAATATTTCGTATTCGCCAGAAGTCGTCGTCGCGCCCTTCAACTCGGTACGAACAAGCTGCGTCTCGGTATCGGCTTTATACTGCTTGGCAGCAGCATTGTCGGAATCGAGTGCAAGTACGCGATTGAATTCATTGAGTGCTTCGCGAAAGTTACCTTCCTTGTAAAGACGCACCCCATCGCGAAAGTGTGTTTCGGCTTGCGAGATGGTAGCCTCGTTATCTTGCGCGAGCGCATCAGGGGAAACGATGATTTGCAGGGCGAAGACGAGCATCAATGCCGAACAAAAAGATGTTGATACCTGGGACAGCCTGGTGTTCATCGAACTATTTCCTCCTGCCAGGAATTATCCTGGATACGTTACATAAACAACTCACCCGAAAATCCGGCTCACAGAGTTGATTTGTTCTTTACTATTTCAAGTTTGTAAATAGATAACCGATAACGAGGTGCAACCCGCATGCAGTATAATAACTCGTTAGTCTAATACACTTTATCGCAATCTATCAAACACTTTCTCATAAATTTTTGTTTTTCGACCCCTTATATAATCAGAATTATCAGTTTTACTCAATACAGACCTCGATTAGCTTGCTCAAGATCTCGGAATAGATCTCACAGCAACCCGTGTCAGGGTCGATGGTCATCAACTGGTAACTCTCAAATTTTTCGCCTTCCAGGATAAGTTTCTTGGATGCGCCGGTGGTAATACGAGCTTTGTATCTGCCATCCGCACCCTCCACAATACGTAATACCCGAATCTCACCTGCGTCTTCGGCGCCCGGACCTCTGGTGTCCGTGCCTCCCCTGGGGGTCGTATAGTTAAAGGGTGGATTTCGGATGAGCCGGGTTACGGGATCCATGTCGTAGGGCGGCGGAATCAGCGGCGGAGTTAGCACGTCTCCCTGATACTGGTCTCCCGGCTTGATCGGCATACGATTGGGATCGTTATTCTCCGGTGTATATACCAGTGAATAAACGCGATACCCAAGCAGGATTACCATCACCGCCAGAACGATACGCTCTTTGGTCTCCCAGCACCAGCCGGCTATTTTCCGTATTTTGTTCATAGTACCTTCTAATTATGTGTGATCTGCTTCCAGAAATTAGTCGAAGGGATTAAGTTTCTTGAGGAATCCCATGATTCCAGAAGATTCTTCCTCTGCTTCCGCTGCCGCATTGTCACCGCCAAATGCCATATTGAATAGACCGGAAGATCCATCAGCTCCATCGGCACCCAATCCGGCGATGGCGCCTGTGTGGGGCTCAAATTGGGCTTCGGTAAGAATCAGTTCTACGCTCATGGGATCGGGATTCCGGGAATCGCGCAGTGTTTTATTCGTGACTTTAATCGCGTCCACCGTCACATAGTAATCGCTTCTGGCAAGCCTCTCCAGAAAACGAAGCAGGTCATCCCACATGACCGTAATCCTGTATCCGGTCGTGCGGTAGTATACCGTTCCGCTGCGCCCGTTGTAGGCACTTCTCTTGGGCCAAATATTTACCGAGTCCACCGTACTCGGATTGGCCCCGAAAATGAATTTCGTCATCTGAATGCCGTAATTGTATTTGTTTACTTCTTTGAGAATTTCTTCGCGGGTGGGATTGGTTCCTGAACCGAAGAAATTGGGAGTCTTCACATCAAAATCGACGGAGGTCAACAGAATACCGCGCGCGCCTGCCGCTTCGTATAAGGAGTCTTCCAGCTCGGGGTATTTGTCTTCATACCAGAATCGCGGAATCGCGTTTTCGGGAATTTCGATATCGGACACTTCTTCGAGCTTGAAGAAAACGGTGCGCGCCTTGGAAGCGTTTACCCAAGGCTGTTTTTCATCTTGCAGGGCACGAATAACGACATCGGGAACGGTTCGCTCGAATTCCACCTCGAGCTCACGAATTTTTTTGGAAATCGCCGCTTCTACTTTTTCCTGTTCGGCAAGCTGTTGCTGCATGGGCAAGACGTATTTGGTGAATACCGCGTAAGTTCCGGCACAAGAGGCCAGAAAAAATACGGCCATAATAATAATCCCTTTTTTCATGTAATATTAGTTCTTTCTATGCCGACAAGCTATTGACTCTGGTCAAATTTTATTGCTTCGCCCATGAACTGTATTTCAATATCAAATCGAAACACTTCTATGCCACTCGCTATAGCTGAATTGAATGAACTGGAACTGCGCGCGATAGTTGAAGCGTCGATACTGATCCTGATCCCTTTGTCGCTACCGCCGCCACCGGTCTTTTTCTTGGGTGCGGTCGATTCCAACGACCCAAAATTGGCAGAATCCAGTTCCGATAAATCAACTTTTTCTATATCTTTCACGTGTAGATATACACCGTTTACGATCACGCCTTCCGTCTCTTTGAGTCGTCGTTCAAACTCTTGAACGGTCGGTATATCGTAGGCGTAGCCCGTAATGGCTACGGCATTTGGCTCCAGAATCGAAGTGGAAGCGGCAATGCCCGGAAAGGCCAGGATATCTCCGCTTGAGGATTTAAGTTTTGAGACATCAACCCTAAAGCTACTCATACCACCGGTCGGCTCGTTTTGGGCTTGAGGTTTCGGTGCTTCAGGCTTCTCAATGGTATCGATTACTTTATCGGGATTGGCTATTTCATAGGCTTTTCGCCCCGTATTGCCTTTGCCACCGAGCACGATGGTCTGGAACGAGCTGATGCCAATACCCTGGGGACGTGCATCATTGATCATGTGCAATTGTTTTACCCAAAAGTGTTGTTCGCGGCGAATGGTATCCAAATCGACCACTTCCGTTCGGTAACTGTTTACATCATTCAACACGGTATTGAATTCATCTTGATAGGAAGAACGCCCCTGTGGATTATTAATGAGAGCCGGATCGTATTTACCCAGTATGCTCTTGAGTATCTTGACGCGTTCCTGTGTCTTGTCTATCTTGTCCGCCGTGGCCGGTATGGTGGATGCCATGATGATCAAAATCGCGAAGAACGTCAGCGCCCAATAAACCATTTGTTCTTTGCGTTTGGTGGCTTCTTTCACGCGTGGCGGAATCAGATTTATTTCGATAGGCACGGTCTGTGTAGCACGCAATGCGAGTCCGAGTGCGACGCAGGCCTGTTCGGGGTGTTCGCTGGCCTCGTTCGCGGCGGGTCCAATGGCCAGTCCGGCCAAAGGTTGCGCGATGCGTACTTCGATGTTCAATTGACGTTGCAGGTAGGGGATGATGTTGCGCAGGCAGGAACCGCCGCCCGTAATAATCACACGCGTAACGGGTCCTCCACCAGGCTGTGAACGAAAATACGCGAAGGAACGATTGATTTCTCCGACCAAGCGACCCAGCACGCGACCGGTTACTTCGCCGCCACGTCCATCGCGATTGGCATCTCCGGTTGGCGCAAACGCTTTTTCGCGTTTGAGTCGCTCGGCTTCTTCAAAAGGCATATTGAACGCGGAGGCAAGTGCTGAGGTCACGTCGTTCCCGCCCACGTGCAGACTACGGGTAAATTTGAATTGATTGTCTTTCTGAATGACAATATCGGTGGTGGTTGCGCCCATATCGACCAGAGCGATGCACTGTCCATCTTCGCCGAAATCGCCGGTATGGGTAAGCCAGTTATAAGCAGCCAGGGGCGAAACATCGACTATGCTTACCGTTCGTTTAACTCGGCTGAGTATCTCGAGCTGTTTTTCGACGACATCGACCTTGATGGCCGCCATCATGACATCGTATCCGCCGACTTCGGTACGATCAAGCACCTGATAGTCCAACGCGATCTCGTTTAGTGAAAAGGGAATCTGTTGTTGAATTTCGTAGCGGACTATCTGGGTAACTTTGTATTCCGGTACGGGCGGCAATGGGCGGTTGCGCGTAAACACGGATTGCCCGGGAACGGCAACGATGGCTTTTCGGGATCGGACTTTGGCTTCATTGAGTAGCGCACCGAGCACTTCGGCACGCCTGTCCTGCTTATCGGCCTCATCCATCGCGGGATCGATATTGAATTCGCGCTGATAATATTTGGACAGCTGGAATCCGGCCTTTGTTTGGGATAGTTCACACAGACGTACGGCACTGGTACCTATATCGAGGACCAGGCGATTGGGAGCGCGTGATTTTGAAAAAGCCATGACCGACCTCCAATTCTTCGTACATTTTGACGAAACCAGTGGTTTGAGTCAACATTTCGAGTGAAATTTTATTGAAATGAGATTAGTGTGATATCGGATCTCAAATCGCACTTCGTTTTCGCTGTAAATCGTTACAGTTCATTGTAATACAACATAGATTGGATGTCAAGATGATTGGACAATTGACAATAGTTTCGAAGGTGTGAATTTCGCGCAAAAGCGGAGCAAGATTAATGGGCATCCATGGCACAACGGAAGCCGTAGTCTTCGCGTTTGGCGTCTGGCTTGTTGTAATGGCGCTTGGCACTGCGCACCTCAAACGAGTCGCTCGCGAAGGAACCGCCACGTAACACTTTGTATACAGTGCCGTAGTCGATGCGTACGTCGGGGTTGTTGGGGTAGGGGTTGTACCAGTCTGCGACCCACTCGTAGACGTTGCCGGCCATATCGTAACATCCGTATCGGGATACGCCTTTTCGGTAGGTGCCTACTTTCTTACTGTCGGCAATGGAATGCCCAAGATAATTGAGGAAATCCGGTTTGAATATGGTACCCCACGGATATTCGCCGCCTTGAATGCCGCGCGCCGCTTTCTCCCATTCTTGCTCAGTAGGCAGGCGCTTTCCTTCCGCGCGCGCATATTCGTCCGCTTGCTTCCAGGATACATTTTGCACGGGGTAGTTGTCGCGACCTTCTTCATACTTGTGGCCCGGAAACACCTCCTTAAACTGGAGATTCGTGACTTCGTACTTGTCCATATAGAAATCTGGCAGCGTAACACTTATTTTAGGCTTCTCGTCGGGCGATTTGTCGTCATCGCCAAATAAAAATTCGCCAGCGGGTATCAATACCATACCCAGAGGCATATTCCCTTGTTTGAGTACCGCTTCGATACGTTGCATATCGTTGGGTATCAGCGTCACCGTTTCTTCATGAATCATGTGCCCGATTTTGTAGATGCCCACGGTATATTCGCCGGGAAGCAGGGTAATCCTTGCCGGTGTTTTTTCGATGCGTAATTCGTCATTGATATAGATATCGCCATCGGTCGGCCTGCTGAACAGCTGAATCTGAGACTCCATGGCTACCAGCGGAAAATCCTGGACGTAATATCCGCCTTCTTCGATTATAATTTCTCCCTGGATGGTATGGTGATTGGCCAGGCTTATCTCGAAGGTATAATTCCCGGTGTCCAGCTCGAATTGCTCGAGCGGGGTCTGTCCGACAGTCACCGGGCCGTTCTTGCTGATGATGGTCACATCGGCTCCGGGTGGCGTGGTCGAAAATTTCACCTCGCCGAAAAAGTGCTCCATGTCGAGATTGTATTCGACCGTTTCGGCAACGTTGAGCGTGATGCGCTTGTTCAGGCGACGATGATCTTTTATCTGGAGAATGACGTAGTGCTCGCCAAGCGCCAAATCCGGGATGGTCACCGGGGTGGTGCCATAGGGCGTTCCGTCAACCATGACTCTGGCGCCGGCGGGTGTTGAGATAACGATGATCGTGGCGGTCTCGGGCTCGGGCGATGAACAGTCGGAAAGCAGAACGATGAAGCCAATGGCAACAAAGGCTCCCGCCAATTGAGTAATACTATGGACGTGTCTTCGCCTCATACCTGTGTCACAACTCCCGATTTGTGCCCACCATGGTACATCGCGCGCCGTCAGGCACACCCTCACGCCGTGATTAATGCTATTAAACACAAATATGCGGAATTATGCAATAAAAATTGAAAGTGACAACTTTATTCTCGATCGAAGTCCTTGAAGGGCTGCGCGTCATCGGTCTGACTATTCTTCAGATATTCAGTAATGTTCGTTTCTGGCACCACCGTGAAGCGAATGTTCACAGGGGTCGGGTCTACGATGAAAGGCGCGCCTGCGTCAGTCCTACCTTGGGCGGTTAGTACATAATTGTATGGTCGAAGGCGCGACGGATCACCCAAATTCGGCCATGGAAATGTCGGGCCTGTTCCCGTACCAATCTGCACACCGTTCTCGTAAAGAGTCCAATCGATTTCCGTATCGACAACCAATGACGATATAACTTCTCCGGTAAACAGTGCGTTAACGGTTGGCGGCGTAGTGGCAGGCATCGGAATAATAGTCTGATTCCCGAAGTACGGCTCAGGGTCATCTATAAATCCGTTCGAATTCACATCGTGCCAAAACTCGGCAGTCACCCGCGTATCGATTTCTGATTCGATGGCTGGATAATAAAAACGTCGCCAGTTGGAATCGGAGGTAATATTTTGTTCGATGTTGATTTGGTTGCTACCATCGATAGGCAGATTGGCGGGCCATTGTTCGGCGTTACCGGATTCGTCAACGGCCATTACGACAAACAGATACCAAGTCTTTTCTGTCAATCCGGTGGGTATGCGGAATCGATCGGGGATCCATCCACTTGCTACAGGGCTTCCATACGGTCCGTCACGATGATCATCCACGTTCGCACTGACAGCCGTGTTCCATATTTCGTATTGATATAAGGGTAATACCGGATCGCCATTCTGCAATATCGGTCGCGGCTGGTTGTCGATGACCCAGGTGAAATCGGGTGTACGGGTGATGCCATCGGCGGGAATATTGTCGCGAACGATCGCGGTGTTGACTTCGCGCATCCACCAGACTTGAAGGGGATCGAGTTGGTAGTGGCGGCGCGTCATGATGGCGCGCGCGGGTTGCGAGGTATTGCCGCGTGGATAATAAATATCGGCACGATCCGCCGCGGCGAATTTGAGGACGAGGCGCACGGGATCGACTTCGGTCAAGGGATCGGCCCCGCCGTACAGGTCCCACGTCGCGCGCATTTGGTCGAAGGGAATGGAATCGAGTCCATTCGAGTACACGTAACCGCCGGTGAGACTGTTTCCCGTCGCGGTGAATTCCGCATAGACGTTGTC
>JAYGCN010000280.1:0-35345 GCA_046583315.1 Candidatus Hydrogenedentota bacterium | reverse complement strand
TTTTCCGACGCCGATGCCGCAGTCCTGGAAAAAGTGTCTGCGTGTGATGTCTTCGTACACGGTTTTATCCTCGTGTGATGGCTTCGTCAAGGTTGAGAATTACGCGGGCCAGGGATTTCCAGGCGGCGACAGGGATGCGTTCTTCTTTCAGGACGTTCAATTTGTAGCCGACAAACTTGCGGGTGGCCGAATGATTCTCAGTGAACTCGGAATCGAATAGGTCGTAGTAATCGAGAATTCGCTGGGTTTCGCTTTGCAGGGGAGGTCGATTGAGGCAACGCAGATAGAGAATTTCGATTTTTTCTTTGCGTGTACCTTTATGGGCATATAGGTTCTCTGCGAGGGCATCGGCGGCCTCCAAGAATACCTCATCGTTGAGTAGCGTGAGTGCTTGCAATGGGGTGTTGCTTCGATCGCGACGTACGCAGGCTTCGACGGCCATGGGGGCATCGAATACGGCGGCTGAGGCGTAGGGGGCCGTGCGTTTTTGGTAGGTGTAGAGACCGCGACGGTACCGATTCGCACCGGTTTCGGTGGGCCAGTTGGTGCTGCCATAGGCGAGAGAAAATACACCTTTCGGTTGCGGTGGGTAGACGCTTGGGCCTCCGATCGTCGGCGTGAGTAGTCCGCTTGCGGTGAGTGCCATGTCGCGAATCAGTTGGGCTTGCAGACGAAAGCGGGGACCGCGTGCGAGCCAGGTGTTGTCGGGATCTGCGGACCATGCGTCAGGGTTTGCGTGTGCAGATTGGCGGAAGGTGGCGGAGGTGAGCATGAGACGATGCATGGCTTTCATGTCCCAACCGCTTTCGATGAATTCGAGGGCGAGCCAGTCGAGTAGTTGGGGATGGGTAGGGGGGGAGCCTTCGAGACCGAAGTCGTCGGTTGTAAGGACGATGCCTTTGCCGAAAACTTGTTGCCAGAGTCGATTCATCACGACGCGTGCGGTGAGGGGATTTTCGGGGCCGGTTATCCAGTTTGCGAGTGCGAGTCGGTCAGTTGATGCGTCGGTCGCTATTTCGGGCAGTATTTTTGGGGTATCGGCGGATACTTTTCGACGGGGACTGTTGAATTCGCCTCGGTTGTGGACACGGGTTTCGCGCGGGGGGGTGCGCTGCGTTAATACGAGTGTGGTCTTTTGTTTTGGTGATTCGCCGAGAAATTTGGCGCGTTTCGTCTGCCATTTCTTGAGTTCAGGAGCGACATTGGTGAAGTAGAACGATTTTAGCGCGTCACGATCAGTTTCTGCGATTTCGCGCTCGCCGCCTCCGATGGTGTCCTCGATGGCACCGGGAAGGGAGGAGGCTTTCGGGGAGTCGTCGGAGGTTATGGAAAGTCGGAAACGGCCGATCGTATGCTGATGGATGTAGTCGTGATGCAGTGTGACGCGCAGGATGTCTCCGGGAGTGGAAGGGATTGCATCGATGAAGGAAAAAACGGCTCGATTTTCTTTTCCGGTTTGCCCATCGATGGACCAGCCTGTGTCGGCTTTTCCATCCAAGGCCTTATTGGCTGTCTTGTCCTTGCTTGAGTGACTTTGCGACGCGTCGCAGATGAGAATGTGGGTTACTACCTCGCCCTGCACCAGGGCGGCTTCGAGTTCGGTTAGCAAAAAACCGCCTTCGGAGAGAATCGTGCCACGGCCCGGGCCGTTGCCGGGCAAACTGGCGTCAGGGAACACTTCAAGGCGCAGGCCGGTGAGCTTCTGGCCCGATAGTTTGAGGTTGATGGTATAGGTATCGTCGTTGGGGATGTCACCTGTGGCGAGAATGGAGGTATCGGGTTGCATGAGCAGGGTTGCGCCCTTTTCAGAGCGCATGTTGATCGGCGTGGGTGTCATCCACAGATAACCCTCTTCGCTATTCTTTTTGAGCCAGGCATCGAAGGCGGCCATGGAGTTCGCGTCGCGGGTGCCGAGCCAGGTCATCCAATTCTGGAGTCCGGCTCCAATACGTGTTGCACGGTTTGCCGCACGCATGATGTCCGGATCCTTGAGCGGCATGATGGCTTCTTCGGTGTCATTAAAGAATGCGAAGAATTCGTAATACTCGGTGCGGGAAATCGGATCGGATTTGTGGGAATGACACTGCGCGCAGCCCATGGTTAATCCGAGGAAGGCGGTGCTGGTCGTGTTGGTGCGATCGACGGTGCGCTTGAATCGATCTTCTGCGGCATCGATTCCACCTTCTTCGTTTAACATGGTGTTGCGATGGAAACCCGTTGCAATGCGTTGGGATTCGGTGGCGTTTGGCAGAAGGTCGCCGGCCAGTTGTTCGCGCACAAATTGGTCGAAGGGCATGTTCGCGTTGTAGGCGTTGATGACCCAGTCGCGGTAGGGCCAGATGCTGCGGTGGCGATCTTTTTCGTAACCGTTGGTGTCGGCGTAACGCGCGATGTCCAGCCATCTAAGGGCTTGGCGTTCGCCGTAATGGGGTGATGCGAAAAGGCGGTCAAGGAGTCGGTCGTAGGCACCCGCATCGGTGTCGGCAATGAAGGCTTCGATTTCTTCGAGCGTGGGGGGCAGTCCGATGAGCTCCAGTGACGTACGCCGCAGCAGGGTGTAGCGCGATGCTGTTTCGGAAGGGGCCAGATGTTCATTGAGTGCGCGCGTGAGAATGAAATTATCAATTGGGTTGTGAACGGTGAAGGTGTCGTTCAGCGTAGGGGGAGATACGCGGGTGGGCGCGATGAAGGACCAGTGTTGCGAGGGGTCGGATTTGACGAACCAGTTTGCACCGGAGTCAATCCATCGCGTCAAGACGTCAATCTCGGCACGGGACAGGGGTGCGCGCCCAAAGGGCATGCGGATATTGGAATCGGAGGCGGTAATTTTTTCGATGAGCAGACTGGTGCTGCTGGAATTGGCCTGAAGCGCGGGGCGTCCTGATTCTCCGCCTTTCAATACGCGATCGAGTGAATCCAGGCGAAGTCCGTTGTGTTGGGTGTCCGGGCCGTGGCAGTCGAAACAGCGTTTTTGCAGAATGGAAGTGGCCTGCGCATTGAGCGCTGAATCGGAGTAGGCGGAATGGGCCAAGCCTATTGTAATCGTGAATAAAATGAGAAATTTGGCCAAACGCAGGCCGTGATATGTGCAGCGCGTCTTCATCCTCTGATCGTACATCATTTATCGCTTCTACTACCAGTGAAATCAGGGCTAATCATCCTCTGCGTCGAGTGGCGTGTTGCATGTTGGTAATCGAAATGTTAGCCTAGACCTGTGCTTTTTGATATCACCGTTTGAAAGGAAAATTCATGTCTAACTCACTTCACGTATTAACCCGCGTTGCAGTTGTCTCTTGTTTGATGATGGCTCTGAGCGTCGGATTTGTCACAGATGCGAACGCGGTCGACGGATTCAAGCCGTTGTTCAATGGAAAGAATCTCAAAGGATGGAGCGGTGATCCGGAACTGTGGAGTGTGGTGGATGGGGTCATCCTGGGGAAATCGGGTCCGCGCAAGATTCGGCATAATCATTTTCTGTCGACGAAGAAGTCGTATGACGATTTCGTATTGCGGGTGAAGGTGAAGCTGGGTAATCATAATAGCGGCATTCAGTTTCGTAGCGAGCAGCGCGATGATTATGTTGTGGCGGGGTACCAGGCGGATATTGCGGACAACGAATATTATGGCATGCTGTATGAAGAGCAGAAGCGTGGGATATTGCCTTATTGGAACGAAATGTCTAAAGAAGATAAAGCGAAAATTGCTGCGGCAGTTATAAAGGACGACTGGAATCAATATGAAATTACGTGTAAGGGTGATCAAATCAAAATGGTTTTGAACGGAGTGACTACGCTTGACATGGATGATCCGGCTGGTGCTAAAGAGGGTATTATCGCGTTGCAACTGCATGCGGGTCCGAGCATGGAAGTGCGTTTCAAGGATATTGAAATCAAGAAACTCGATTAGTTGAAGGAGAATCATTGTCATGTCTACCTTAGCGAAAAACTCGAATGCCAAAAAAACGGTTATGAATCGTCGTCGATTTCTGAAGACTGCTTCCACTGCGGCAATCGCACCGATGATTTTGCCCAGTGGTGTGTTGGCTGCGAAGGGCAATCCGGGTGCCAACGATAAACTGGTGATCGGTCAGATCGGCACGGGCGGTCAGGGTCGCAGTCATTCGAAATTCCTGTCGGGGCGAAATGATGTTCAGGTTGCTGCGGTGTGTGATGTCTATGACAAACATCGGCAGATGGGCATTGATTTTACGGATGGCAAGGCGCAGGGGTATAACGACTATCGGAAATTGCTTGAGCGCAAGGATCTTGACGCTGTTGTGATTGCTGCGCCGGATCATTGGCATGGTTTGATGGCGGTGGATGCTGCGAACGCAGGGCTGGATGTGTATGTTGAGAAGCCTGCGAGTAAAACGATTGAGGAAGGCCGCGCGATGCTGGATGCGGCACGTCGCAACAAGATTGTTATGCAGGTCGGGTCGCAGGGGCGTTCCACGAGGGCGGCACTCGATTCGTGCAACTATATTCGCAACGGCCAGATTGGCGACGTGAACAAGGTGGTGTGCTGGCATTATGACAACCCGGTTGGGGGCGATCCTTCGAAGAACGGCCCGGCTCCAAATGATCTGGACTGGAACATGTGGCTTGGACCTGCGCGTTGGGTTCCGTATAACCCTGATCGTGTGCATTTCAATTTCCGGTGGATGCTTGATTTCGGTGGCGGACAGATTCGCGACCGGGGCGCGCATGTGTTGAGCGTGATGTCGTGGTGCCTGGATTTGGATGACAAGAGTCCGGTGCGGGTTCATGCGACGGGTGTCGCTCCTGAGACGGGACTATGGGATTGCCCGACGAATTTGCGGGTGGAGTATACCTTTAAGAATCCGGATCTGACGGTTATCTGGGAGCAGCCGGGCGTTACGCCGACGAAGCACACGCTGGGTGATAATTTTCACAATCAGTTCGGTGCTACGTATTTCGGCAGCAAGGGTGAACTAATTATTGGTGGTGGCGACGGCGGATGTTTTGCCGAAGAAGCCGCGAAGAATTATACGCCGCCTGCGAACGGATTCCAGGCGCAAAAAGTTCGGGGACATCACCAGGATTGGTTTGACTGCATCAAGAGTCGCGAGAAACCGATCATGGATATCGAAGCCGGGCATCAGGTTGCGGTGATGTGTATTCTGGCGAATCTTTCTTACCGGATCGGACGTCCGATTGAATGGGACGGCAAAAAGGAACGCATCAAGAATGATGACGATGCGAATCGCTTGCTGGGTACTCCGGGTCGAGGCGAATTTCGGCTGAACACCTGATTTACAAGGTCAGTTCGTGGGCGGTGATTTGTGAATCGTCTTTGATGTTGCGCAGGGGTTTGATGCCGCGTTCTTGGAGACCGTCGTGATAGACGCGAACAGCTTGTTCGGCGCGTAAGGTGCCGTCGGCGACTTGTCGGAGCAATTCTATCATGAGTAGTTGATCTTCGGCGTTGTTGATTTTACGTCCGAATAGCGCGGCACGTCCGCCGTGTTTTTTGGCTTTTTCGAGCAGGGTGAAGGCATCCATGGATGTGCCGGAGGAGCCGCCGAGTATGCCGACGACGAGCGAGGGATCGTAGGTGACGAGTTCTTCGAGGGCCTTGGGGCCGCAGTAGGGCATTTTTAGAAAGAGGGGTCGCCCGGCTTGTGTGACGCCTGCCAGTGAGCGCGCGATTTGGTCATTCAGGAACATGCCCGTTTCTTCAGCGGCTACGGCGCCTTCCATGTTTGGCGCGAAGACTTCGAGGAAATAACGGAACCCTTTTTCTTCTGCTTCGATGCGGAAATCTTTGAATGCTTGGAGCGTCAGGGTATCGTGTTGCAGATCGTTGTTAAAGGTCATTGAGTAGAGACCGAGATTGGTGCCTGCCGCGCGTTCTTCGGATGAGCAGCTGGATTTTCCGCATTGAATATGGTCGAGGGTTGCGGTGCGGAATGGTCGGGAGGGGGCATCGCCGTAGGTGCCGTGGCGGGGCAACCAGATGTCGGAGGTATCGTTGGCACGTGCTGCGGGGGTGACGGTTGTGCCGTCAAATATGTGTTCGTCGAGGGCGAGCTGCTCGTTGGTGGAGGCGGACATGATGACGATGTCGACGATGCCTTGTTCGACGACGTCTTTTATTTTCTCGCGATAGGCGGCGAGGGAAGGGTGGGTTCCGTCGGGATTCGTGCCGGTTGCGGGGATTCCGAATGCCATGTCGGCGTCTTTGGCATCGGCGATGATGAAATCTTTTGAATTCGGGTCGCCGGCGATTGAATCGAGTCGTTGTATCAGGCTTTTCTGCATGGATTAGAGTCCCATCAAGTGGTCGAGCACCAGGAGTTCCAGGGCTTCGTAGTTTCGGTCGTCAATGAGGGCAGCTTCTTGTTTGGTGTCGAAACTTCGGGCTTTGTCGACCAGGGTCAGGAATACTTTTCGACTGTTCGCGAGGTGTGCCGTGGCGACCGCTGCTTTTTGTGTGCGCATGGCTTTAACATCGAGACCTACGAATCGGCCGGTTGCGGCATAGTCTGCCTGCTCAAGCACGCGGACCTGATTGAAGGCCATGCGGAGGTTGGCGGCGCCGAAGGTTTTGTCTTGATCAAATTTCAATCCATTTTGATCGTTGAGGTGGACGCTGTACAATTTGTTTTCTGCCAGTGCGAAGGCCATTTCATCGGAGGGGTCGAGTCCTGCGAGAATTGCGTGGGCACTTTCGATGAGACCGCCGACGCGTGAGGGGTCAGTACAACGGTGTGCGAGTGCGAGGGCGTGGCCGATGGTGGGTGTGTAGGCGTGATCCATGGGTTCGTTTGGTTTGGGTTCGATGGCGATCTCGACTGTTGCGTCGTAGGCGAGCATTGCGTTGACGGCTTCGACGAGTTGATCGTATGCGGCGATGGCGTTTTTTGATTCGCGAATGTAGGTGCCTTCGCGCGCGAACCAGAGTACGAGCATGTTGCAGCCGAGCGCGTGGGCGATGTCGACGCATCGTTTGGATCGTTCGATGGCTTGCTTGCGGATTGCGGGGTCGTTTGCGGTGTATGAACCGTCGATACCGTCGGCGGATTCCCACAGTCGTGGCGCGACGAATTCCGCGACGAGTCCTGCGTCGTCAAGAACCTTTTTCATTTCTGCGGCTTCGCGTTGGAGTTCGGCGAGGGTTTTTGATTCTACGTTGGGTACGGCATCGTCGTCGTGAAATTGCACGCCTTCGAAACCGAGTTCGGTGTAGGCTGATAGTTTATTTGCGAAGGCAATCGACGGGCGAACCTGGGGTCCGAAGGGGTCGCTGCCTTCGTGGATATTCCATGGCCCGAAGGAAAATCGATAGTCAGTTGTACTCATTAGAACTCCTCAGGGGATGAATTTTTGTAGACGGCACGCCGTTTTTCGTGGGAGATTCGGGTGCAATACAAGCAATATAGGTTATTTTGCGTAGAAATCCAAATTTATGTGGTATTTTGGAAAACCCCTAAAGTCAATAAAATCAACGACCTATGCGAAAAATGGTCATGGTAGAAATAAAAATGCGAAATATTCTGAATTAAGGGTTGTTTTAGGCCGACACCTTACGATACAGTTACCGGAATTTGATAGTGCTACATTGACAAGATGTGTATCCATATCTGCGTGTAGCGTGGAACAACGAAATGCTTTTCATTTAATTGATCAGCGAAGAGAGAGAGTTAAAAAATGGCAACAGGTACAGTAAAGTGGTTCAGTGATCAAAAAGGTTTTGGATTTATCTCCCCCGACGATGGTGGTGCCGACGTATTCGTTCACTATTCGAACATCGAAATGGAAGGGTATTCCACTCTCGAAGACAACCAGAAGGTTGAATACGAGCCGGCAGAAGGTCGTAAAGGACCCGAAGCAACGAAAGTCCGCCCCGCGTAATTACGCGAAAGTATACAATTTAATTTTGTATTCTTGCCCAATCCTCGACGTCAGGTCGGGGATTGGTTTTTTTGTGCCTGGTGAGTGGTGTCGCGTGTGGACACGGCTCCGTTATCGAAGGTAAAGATACGATCGGCGAGACGGGCGGCTTCGTTGATGTCGTGGGTGATGTGCAGACAGGTTACGCCGGCCTGATTCTTGATACCTTCGAGCAGATCGCAGATGCCGGAGCGCGTTTCATGATCGAGTGCGCTCAGCGGTTCGTCGAGGCACAGGATGGATGGCTTGAAGGATAGGGCTCGTCCGATGGCGACGCGTTGGATTTCGCCGCCGCTCAAGCCGTGGGGTTTTCGTGACAATAGGTGGGCGATGCTGAGTTGCTCGGCGAGTTCGCCGACGCGATGGGCGATTTCGAGCCGGGACCATTTGCGAACGCGTAGGGGGAAACCTATCTGGTCGAGAACGGTCATGTGGTTAAACAGGGCGCCGTCTTGGGGGATGTAGCCGATTTCTCGCTCCGCGGGTTTTGCGTGGGTCATGTCGTGCCCCATCAACTCGACGCGTCCTGATGTTGGCTTTGTCAGGCCGCACAGAATTTCGAGCAGGGTCGTTTTTCCGCAGCCGGTGCGTCCCATGAGGATGGCGTAGGAGCCGGTAGGAACCTCGAGCGACACCTTCTTTAGCTGGAAATCACCGAGTTGTACGGATATGTCGACCATTCGAATCATCGTGGGTTACCGGACGAACCTTTCTGATCCGAAGAGGCGCACGAGACCGAGCACTGTCATGGCGGAGACAATCATGAGCAGGGATACCGCTACCGCGCCTTCGATATTTCCGACGCTCATTTCGAGGAAGACGGTGGTGGGCAACACTTCGGTTTTCATGCGTGTCGCCCCGGCAAATATTAGTATCGGGCCGAATTCGCCGAGTGAGCGTGCCCAGGCAAGGGTGGCGGCGACGACGAGACCGGAGCGTGCCTCGGGGAGGGAGACCATCCAGAAGGCCTGGCTTCGGGAACAGCCCAGGGTGAGTGCGACTTGCTCGCGGCGTGTGGTGATTTCTTCGAAGGTGGCGCGCATGGTGCGTACGGCGAATGCGCAGGCGACCATGAATTGTGCGAGGATGACTCCGGCGGCGGCGTAAGTGATTCGGGCACCGGTAATATTTTCGAAGGCGTTTTCGACGAAGGTGCCGGGTCTGGTTGAGAATAGAATCAGCAGACTCAGTCCGACAACGAGTGGGGGCAGGACGATGGGGATATCGAGTATGGCGTCGAGCAGGCCTTTTCCTCGAAATTGGTATCGTGACATGAGGTAGCCGATGGGCACGGCGACCCATAGGGACAAAATGGTGGTAATGGTGCAGCTGATGAGGCTGAGTTTGATGGCGAATTGTATTTCGGGGGATTTCAGGGCGGCCATGAGGTCGTCGGGTGAGGTATAGGATGCGTCCGCGATGAGCATGGCGAGAATGAGAAAGATGTAGGTTGAGCTGAGAATGCAGAGTCCCGCTAAGAAGGGAAGGTCGGAGCGTACCCGTCGCTTTGGCTGTTGAGGTGTAGATGGTTTTGGTGCGTCCTCGGTCATGAAGCGTTGTCCTGACTGATCCACTCGAAACCGCTTTGCAGGAAGCGTTCGCGGGATTCGGTGTGCTGGAGCGCGGCATTGAGGCGTGTAAGGATTGCGGGGTACTTGGTTGTTTGTGCGATGGCGATGGTTTGCGTTGCTACGGCCCCGTTTTGATTGATTGAAATTGTATCGGTCACGTCTGCCACTTGCATTGCGTTTGCCTGATAGACGACCGCCGCGTCGAGTTTGCCGACGGATAATTGCGTGGTCAGCAGGTCGGCGGTGGGTGTATTGACGACGACATTTTTTTGCACGGCTTCGTAGATGTTGGCGGCGTGCAGGAGATCGGCGGTCATTGAACCCAGAGTGCTTTGTTCTTCGTTGCATAGACCCAATTGCAGGGAGGGGAGCGTGAGATCTCTCAGGGATTGGATGTTTCGGGGATTTCCTTTGGGCACGAGGATGACGATTTGCGTCTTGGAGAGTGCGAGGGGCGTGCCGAAATGCTCTTCGACGCCGTTCATGAAGGAAATATCGCAGGTGTGGTATAGATCCGGGCGTCCGCCGGTTTTGATTTGACCGAGCAGGATGCCGCAGCCGTTGTAGACGGTCGTGATGGATACGCCTTCGCGTTTTTGGAATTTGGCGAGGGTTTCTTCTATGGCGATGCGGTTCACGCCGCCGCTGTAGTAGAGAATTTCCGGGTTGACGGTCCAGGTGTCGCCTGGGATTACGGGAAAGCCGTATTTCTTGAAGATGGGGATGCCTTTTTCGGGTGCGGTGAGATAGCGCGCGAATCGCAGGGCTTCGGCGGGCTGTTTCGATTGGGTCATGATGCCGATGGTTACGTTTTTGGCGAAGTTGTCCGCGTTTTCGAGCGGGACGGCTTCGAGTTCGGGGTACTGGTTCACGGTGACGTTCCAGATGATGCCTGCGTCTACGGTTCCGAGTTTAACATCGTTCGCGACTTCGTTGACGGTGGGTTTGAAGACCCCGTTGGCGGTGACGGCATCGTTGATGGCTTGCCATTTTCCGATGGAGGTCAGCAGTTTTTTGGAAGTTTTACCGACTGATGCTGCATCTGGATTGGCGAAGGCGATGCGTATGCCGTCTTTGAGTAGTTCGTCGATGCCTGTGATGCCTTTGGGGTTGCCTTTAGGCACGGCGATGGTTGGGCGCTGCGTTGCGACGGGCAGTGCTTCACTGACGATTCCGGCTTCTCGCGCGAGGTCGGTGTAGGAGGAGTCGGCGGCGATATAGATGTCGCCTTGATTACGGGTCTTGAGGGAGCTGAGCAGGGCACCGGAACCGGCGTAGTTGAACTGGACGGTGACACCGAATTCTTCTTCGTAGGCTTTTGCGGCTTCTTCGACGGGAGGACGGATGCCGGCTGCGCAATGGACGAGAAGCGTTGTTTGTGCGAGTCGATTCCCGCTTCGGTCGCCCATCATAAACACGAGTACCGCTATCAGAAACACGCTGAAGAGCAGCGGAATGATGGGTCCTCGCATGGGATGTGGCTCCTATGAACACAACAGAATATTTTTTGGTGGTGGAAACTGAAATTATAGCGTACCGCAAATGGGACAGTCTACACGGCGTGTTGTTGGAATCTTGCGTGTCGTCATGTTTTCCAAATCGAAGTACAGCATCTTGCCTGCGAGTGCGGGTTGCATGCCTGCGATGACTTTGATGCCTTCCATGGTGGCGAAACCAGCGGCGGTGGCGGATACGGCTCCGAAGACGGGGAACTTGCGTTTCCAGGTGGGCGGAATGTCGGGGAAGATACATTGAAGGCATGCTGTTTTTCCGGGAATGATTGTGGTGACTTGTCCTTCCAGACTGTACATCGCGGCATCGACAAGGGGCTTGTTTTGCTTGACGCACTCGCGATTCATCAGGAAACGTTCTTCGAAGAGGGGAGCGCAATCGAATACGATGTCGGCTTGGGCCACCAGATCTGCTGCGTTACTTTCGTTGATGTTTGAATCGACGGCCTGGATTTCCATACGGGGATTCAGGTCGAGCAGGCGTTGTTTGGCGGTGGCGACGCGTGATTGGCCGAGACTCGCATGGGTCATCAGAATCTGTCGGTTGAGATCGCTGGGTTTGAGGGTGCCCCCATGGGCGAGGATCAGTTTTCCGATACCCGCAGCGGCGAGTTCGAGTGCGACGGGGCCGCCGAGACCGCCAATGCGTGAGATCAGCGCGGTCGCATTTTTGAGGCGTGTCTGACCTTCTTCGCCGAAACCCCGAACGGGTAGCTGCCAATCGTAGATTGCCTTCTCTTCATCACTTAGTGGCTCCACGCTAGGCTCCTGATACCTGCGCGTAGTCGTATTGGTCTCGAAAACACCTCAACACTCGTCATGATTTTTAAAAACCCTGTGTTATCTACAGCGCGCCCTGGGTCGTTTAGTATACATGAGCGTGAAAATCGAAAGAAAGGGTTGTGGCACTTGGAAACCCGCGACGTGCAGTTGTTACAATTCATTCTGGATGTCATTCGGATAATTCTATGCCCATTGTGCACCTCATTCTAAAAGAAATTGGCCTGCGTAAAGTGAACGCGCTACTCGGGCTGCTGGCCACGACGGTTGCTGTGGCCTTGTATGTTGGATTTCACACGACGGGCACTGCGGCGGATCGCGAGACGACGCGTTTGATGCGCGATTTGGGATTTAATCTGCGAATCATTCCTGCGCAAACGGAAGAGACGGAATTTTGGGCGCAGGGGTATGCGACCGAGACGATTCCTCATGAATATGTGTATCGATTTGCTGAGCAGGAGGGGCTTTCGTATCGTCATTTGCTTGCGACGCTGCAACAGCAGATCGCCATCGAGAATGTGCCCGCGATGTTGACCGGGATCGATTCGGAGGTCGCGCCCCCGGATGGTCAGAAGAAACCGATGATATTTTCGATTGATCCGGGGACGGTGTATCTGGGTTTTCATGTTGCGCGGAAACTTGGCCGGGACGTGGGGGACAAGGTGACTATCGAAGGCGAAGAGTTTCGTGTGGCGCAGAAGATGACGGAGCAGGGCAGTCAGGAAGATGTGCGGGTCTATGTGCATCTTTCGGATGCCCAGCGTGTGCTTGGTCTTGAGGGACGCGTCAACGAGATTCAGGCGTTGGAATGTTTGTGTCGCGATCCGAATGTTGACTCGATTGATGTGTTGCGTGCTGAATTAGCGAAACTGATGCCTGAGGCGAAAGTGATTCAACTGCGCGGAATTGCTCAGGCACGCGAGAAACAACGCATCATGGCGGAGAAATACTTTACTTTTACGATGTATGTCGTGGTTACGGGATGTGCGTTGTGGATTGGTGTACTGGCCATGTTGAACGTGCGTGATCGGCGGCAGGAAATTGGCGTATTTCGGGCGCTGGGTTATGGCATGGGACGTATCGCCGCATTATTTCTCGGCAAGGCGTTGATGCTCGGACTGACGGGTGCCGTGTTGGGATTTCTCGTGGGAACCGCTCTTGCGCTGCGACTGGGTCCGGGCATTTTTGAAGTGACGGCGGGTGCCATCGAAGCGGACTACACGCAACTGATTCGCGTAATCGTGTTCGCGCCGTTGTTTGCCGCGGTGTGTAGTTTGATACCGACCGCGATTGCTGTGTCTGAAGATCCGGCGGATTGTTTGAGGGAAGACTGAGATGCTCGATATTCAGAAGCTCAGCAAACACTATACGACGAAGAAGGGGGCGGTGTCCGCGCTCGACGCGGTGTCGCTTTCCCTTTCCCCGAATTCTCTCGTCGCGCTCAAGGGGCCGAGTGGAAGTGGTAAAACGACTCTATTGCTTGCCGCGGGGGCGATGTTAAAGCCGAGCGGGGGCTGCGTGACACTTGATGGTCAGGATTTATACGCGATGTCGGGTCGTGCACGCGCGGCGTACCGAAACGAAAATATTGGATTCGTTTTCCAGATGTTTCATCTGATTCCTTATCTGAGCGTGCTGGAGAATGTTCGACTTGCGAATCCAGCGGGTGCCGACGCGTGTGAAGCGATAGTTGAGCGATTCGGGTTGACCTCCCGGAGTCATCATCGGCCTTCGGAGTTGAGTGCGGGGGAACGTCAACGGGCTGCGATTGCGAGGGCATTGGTGAAACGGCCTAAATTGGTGTTGGCAGATGAGCCCACGGGTAATCTCGATCCGGAGAACGCGGAAATAGTGATGCGGTCGCTGTTTGACTATGCGCAGGAGGGCGGAACGGTGCTTGTGGCCACTCATGCGGAGGTAGATGACGACTATGTCTCGCATACGGTATACTTGAGCGACGGGCAAATACATAAGGGAACGAAAAAATGATTAGTTCGAGTCGAATTTTAACGATTGTTGTTGCTGCGATGCTTTGTATCTCGCAGTCTGTCGCTGTGGCCTGCGAATACAACGTGCGTGATGTTGGTTTCGTCGATTTGAAGACGATGCCTTATCGGTTGTATATCTATGTGAATGATTCGATTGCTGATGATCTAAAAACGTCCCTGGATGATGCTTTGTTCATGGAGCTGCTTGATTCGAATATTGATGTGACCATGCTGAATGTGGACTCTGACGCTGGCAAGCCGGGCATGCATCTGCTTAAAGGCATCACGCTCAATGCCTATCCTTCCGCAATCATGGTGTCTCCGAAAGGGTATTCGCATCGCATGGTGTTGACCGACGGGAATTTTGAGTCGCAATTGGACGCGCTGACGCAATCACCACTTCGGGAGACCTTGCTGGAACAGGTGACGAATCATTATGGTGTTGTGTTGGTGATTGAAGGGCCGGATGCGGATGAGAACGAATCCGTTCGGGATGCTGCGACGCGTTCGGTGCGGAAAATTCACACGCGCATGAAGATGTTACCGAAGGCGATTGCGAATCCTCCGGTGGTGCAGGTCGTTACGCGCGATCAGTACGAAGACGAAAAATTACTACTGTGGAGTCTGGGTGTTGATCCCGCGACGGCGGATTCGGCTCATGCCGTTATCTTGTATGGGCGTGGACGGCAGATGGGTCCGGTGCTGAAGGGTGAGGCGATCACTGAAGAGCGACTGAGCAGTTATCTGACGGTCATCGGTGCTGATTGCGAATGCGGCTTGGATCGTAGCTGGATGCAGGGAACGATGATTCCGTTGAAATGGACCGATGAAATCCAGGAAAGGGTGTCCGCTTCGCTTGGATTCGATCCGGAAAATCCGCGCACGAAGATGGAAATCAGCATGACCGTTGCTAAGGGGCAGAAGAATCGCTTGAACAGTGGGAGTGATACGAAGAATCCTGATGCGGCGGTCAGTTCGAAGATGTCGTTTGCGTACAGCGAGTCGGTTGTTGAGTTTGATTCGAGGGATCAGAATATTTTGGACGACAACTCGGTGCAGCTGGCGGCTCTTGATGACTCGCTGTTTGATGGGGACGCGAGTCGTGCACCGGTGGATAAGTTGATTTTGGCGCAAGCTGCTACGGACGCGTTAGACCCTGCAGAAGGGAAGAGTTTATACGGTGATGTATTCGCTGCGACGGACTCAATCAATGCCGATGCGCCGACTGGAAGAATATTGATAACGATAGCGGTGTTGCTCGTGGTCGCGATTAGTGGCGCGATTGTGATTCGTGCGGCGCGTAGTTAGATAGTCAAAACCTGGAAGGGTTGTTTATGAAGCTGAGAATACGATTCGTGACCAATGCGATTGCGGCTTTTGTGCTCGCCTCGGCCTGGGTGGCTCAGGCGCAAATTGGTCCGGAAGGAAAACGCCTGGACAAGGCTTCGGAGCTCACGATTCGACCTTATGTGCAATACACGGTTCCCGGCGAAGCGACCGTATCGTGGATTACTGAAGTGCCGGGACCTTCGGTTTTGAGTTATGGATCTGGTAGTGGTGAACGTGTTCATCTGGAAGACGCGACACCGAAGACGCGGCATGAACTGGCCATCAAGAATCTGACACCGGACACGGTATACCTTTATAGCGTGGATACCTTGAATCAGGGAAAGACGACTACTAGCGTCGACTATTCCTTCGATACTACTTTTAATTATACGATGACTCCAATCGATGCAGACCTGAATCCGTATGGAGTCGACGCGACTTCGAAAATGTATGCCGAGGCTGCTGACCAGATTCTTGTGGAGACGGGCATTACGGCGGGTTATTGTCTGGTCTATGGCGCTGGAAAAGGTCAGCTTGCCTTTGAACTGGCGAAACGGAGTCAGCTCATCGTGCAGGGGGTTGATACCGATGCCAAGGTTACTGCCGAGGGGCGTGCGATACTTAGTAAAACTGGACTTTACGGTGATCGCGTGACGTTGCATACGGTGGAGTCGCTCGATGAACTGCCTTTTACTTCGCATTATGCCAACTTGGTTGTATCGGACCGTGCGTTGACGTCTAGTTCGATGCCGGGAAGTCCTATTGAGGTGTCGCGCGTGACACGGCCGGGTGGCGGCGTTGCGTTGATAGGCCGTCCGACTTCGGCGAGCAGTGGAGTGGACGAAAAGAATCTGAATGATTGGCTTGGTGTGGTAGGGGAAACATTTTCGGTGGAGAAATCGGATGATGGACTCTGGGCCAAGGCGATAGCACCGCCACTGCCTGGCGCGGGATCGTGGTCTCATCAGTATGGTGATGCGGCGAACACGTCGAACAGCGGAGATACTTTATCGGGTGCGGGAAAAACGAATGAAATGCGTGTGCAATGGCTGGGACGTCCTGGTGCAGACTTCGGGATTGACCGGAATCCGCGGATGCCTGCCCCGTTGTCCATCAATGGTCGCCTGTTTCATCAGGGACTCAATCGGGTCTGTGGTCTTGATGCCTACAATGGCGCGATGTTGTGGATGCTTGAAGTGCCGGGACTGCGTCGGGTGAATATTCCTCGTGATGCGGCGAATTGGTGTGCGGATGAGGAGCAGGTATTTATCGCGATTGAAGAAACTGGGTGGGGAATTGATGCGCAGACGGGTGCTTTGGAGCATATCTATAAACTACCCGACACTTCGACGCGTGATAGTCATGAATGGGGCATCATGATGCAGGCGGAGGGCCAGATTTTCGGGAGCGCGGTGAAACGCAACTCGGCGTATACGACGTATTGGGGTGGGCCTGCCTGGTATGACGCGACTTCAGGGGCGGGTACCTTCAAAGTGTGCAGTGACTCGCTGTTTGCCTACGATAAGGGTGCGGATGCCGCTAGCTGGGAATACAAGAACGGCATGATCATCAACTCGACGGTATCGATGGCTGATGGCGTGATTTACTTCGTTGAGTCGCGCCATGTCGACGTGCTTGCTGCGGAAACCGGACGTATCGAAATTCCTGAGCTGTGGGAGAAGCAGTATCTCGTGGCGCTGGATGCGAAAAGCGGAAACGTTGTTTGGGAAGAAGCGATTGATACGGAAGATGGCGTTGTCGTCTTCTTCCTCACTTATACGAGAGAAAAATTATTGCTGACCTCTTCGCTGAACGGGAATTATCATTTCTATGGGTATTCGGCGAAAGACGGTTCTGAAATTTGGCACAGCACCCACAAATGGTCGAACGACAATCACGGATCGCACATGTTGCATCCTGCTATTGTCGGGGACATCGCGTTTCTTGAGCCGATTGGTTACGACATGCGCACGGGCGAAGTCATTCGTGATGACATGGGTCGTCGTGAAGGGTGCGCGACGGTCGCTGCGACCTCGGATGCGCTCATTTATCGTGGTGAAGATCGGCGCGTGGCCATGTGGGACATCGAAACCGGGGAAGTTACCAGTTGGATGAACCTGCGTCCGAGTTGCTGGCTCAGCGTTGTGCCGTCTGGTGGCATGATACTCGCGCCCGAAGGTGGGGGCGGATGTAGCTGCGGGAATTGGGTGGAGACCTCGCTCGGATTTATTCCTGACCTTGGAAAAACGGATTAACTCATAATGAACTTTTCTCACGTGCCGAAGAATGTATTCCTGGTGATCGCTGTTGTTCTGCTGTCGTGTCCCGCCGTTTCCTTGGCCGAAGATTGGCCGACGTATCAGCACGATAACCGTCGTAGCGGTGCGACTGACGAGAAACTCAAGTTTCCCCTCGTGGAAAAGTGGACCTTCAAGTCCGCGCGGCCACCGCAGAATGCCTGGGAGGGGCCTGCGAAGTGGGATGCCTATTCCAAGCAGTCCGATTTGAAATCCATGCGCAACTTTGATCCGGCGTTTTATGTGACGGTTGTTGATGACAAGGTCTATTTTGGTTCTTCGGCGGACGATGCTGCGCATTGTCTCGATGCGGCGACTGGCGACAATGCGTGGTCGTTCTATACGAACGGTCCTGTTCGTTTGCCGCCGACGATTTTCGATGGCAAGGCGTATTTCGGTTCGGATGATGGCAATGCGTATTGCGTCGATGCGAGATCGGGCGAACTGGTCTGGCAAAACAAGCCGTCGACCGATGACAAAATTATTCCCAGTAACGGGAAACTGATTTCGACGTATCCGGTGCGCACGGGGGTTCTGGTTCGCGATGGGATTGCGTATTTTGGCGCGTCGTTGTTGCCTTGGCGGGATTCTCATCTGGTTGCAGTGGATGCGCAGACGGGACACCGCGATGGTCCGGGGTTGTTTAAGACGACGCATCAGGGCATGGCGATGCAGGGGGCGCTTCTTGCTTCCGATGAATACGTCTATGTGCTCCAGGGTCGAAGTGCTCCCATTGTGTTCAATCGCGATCAGGGCAAGAAACGCGGCACGATTTCTGGAGAAGGCGGCGTGTATGCGTTGATTACGGAAGACGACCATTTTATTGCTGGCGCGCCGAGTCAGAAGGTAGACCGATTCAAGGAAACGGACGAACGGGGTCGCGATCAGATGGCTTCTTATGAAGGGGCCAATCGCATCGTCGTGGATGGGGGAATTGCGTACCTGCATTCGAAGCGTGAGTTATCTGCTTTCAATCGTGAGGAATACATCGGCATTCAAGGCGAAATATTCGCACGCGAACCCGAATTGAAACGTCTTGATAAAGAATTGAAAGAGTTGCGCAAGCGTTCCAAGGCGGACAAGGACGATGAGGTCGTGAAGAAGGCGATGCGCGACGTTGCGAAATCGAAAAAGACTGTTCAGGAGGAAGTGGACGGGTTCATTGCCAAACTTCCGGATTGTTTTTTGTGGCGCATTGCGTGTGAATACCCGCAGTCCCTCATCAAAGCGGGTAATACCGTGATCGCGGGGGGTACGAACGCCATCGCCGCGTACAATGCCAAAACCGGCGACGAAATTTGGTCGCGACCGGTCGAAGGCATCGCACACGGCCTTACCGTCGCCAACAAACAGCTCTATGTCAGCACTGACAAGGGGTACATCCACTGTTTCGCGAAGGGTTAATCCCTTAGGAGGTAGAAATGCGCGACTCCCGTCTGTTTCACACGTTCATACTTGTTACGTGTTTGGTTCTGGTCACAATCCCGAGTTACGCTCAAGCCCAAACCGGTCCTTTTGCTGCGGTCGAAGATGTTTCGGGATTGCCGCGTGTATTGTTGATTGGCGATTCGATTTCGATTGGTTATACCATTCCGGTGCAGGAAAAACTGGAAGGCCGATTCAATGTGCATCGTATTCCTGAGAACGGGGGGAACACGCAGAGGGGGCTCGACAAAATTGATGCGTGGCTAGGCAAGGAGCCTTGGGACGTTATTCATTTCAACTGGGGACTGCACGACATCAGGCGGGTGAATGCTGAGGGGAAAATGGATGCTTCGAAACCCAAGACGATCTCTCTGTCTGAGTATCGCTCGAATCTGACGGAGCTGGTTGAACGGCTCAAGAAGACGAATGCGAAACTGATTTGGGCATCGACCACGCCGGTGCCGGTGGGTGCGGCAGGACGTCGTGGGGGTGACGAAGCGGCCTACAATGCCGTCGCGCTGGATATCATGCGCGAACACGGCGTTCGTATCAACGATCTGTATAACCACATCTATCCTGAATTGAGCGAGACGCAAAAAGATGCCAATGTCCATTTTGTGGATGGGGGTTCCGCGCAGTTAGGGAAACGGGTCTCTGAATTTGTCGCGACTTCCCACCACGAACAATCTCACGCGGGCGATTTCATGACAGGATTTCCGCCGACGGATGATGGACAGGTGAACCGGACAAACTGGTATCTTGGTCCGCAGAATCGTTGGGGACTTCAGCATGTGCAGGAGCTTATGCCGACGCAGCGGGTGTCGCGTCAGGGTGCGGAAGTGTTGCCGCTTGAATCCGCGCCATTGCCTGTTCTGGGTCTTAGGGTTAGTAATATGGACGGCGCGGATGTGACTGTGGCGGATTGGTTGCGCGACAGTTACACGGACGGTTTTTTGGTGCTGTACAAGGGTGAAGTGGTCGCAGAGACTTATCTGAATGATATGGAACCCGATACCTTGCACAACCTTTTCTCCATGTCGAAATCGTATCTGGGTACGATCGCGGGCATGCTGATTGATCGGGGGATTCTGAATCCGGATGCGCCGGTGATTGATTATGTGCCCGAGATGAAGGGAAGCGCGTACGGTGATGCTCTGGTGCGACATGTGCTAGATATGAATCTGGGTATCCGGTATGTGGAAGATTACGCTGACCCGGAGTCGGATGTGTTCCGCTATTCACGCGCGATGACGTCGGTTGATAATTCGGACGGCTTGGGGCTTTATGATGTGCTGCCGACCTTTTCGAAAGAGGGGGAACATGGTGAGCAATTTCATTACGTGACTGCCAACACCGATGCGTTGGGCTGGATTGTGCAGCGGGCATCGGGTCGATCGCTTGTGGAATTGTTGTCCACGGAGATCTGGTCCAAGATTGGCGCGGAGCATGACGCGGTGATTATCAGCGACATCAACCGCACGCCATTTATCGGCGGAGGCTTCAACACGACCTTGCGTGATTCGGCGCGTTTTGGATTGATGATGGCGAATGGCGGAAAAGTAGGGGATAGGCAGATCGTACCGCCGGGATTTATTAGGGATGTTCAGACTTTTGCGATTGAAACGGGTTATCCCGGCACACGGTACCGCAGTCAGTGGTGGGTGAGTCCGGATATGGATGCTTACCGTGCCTCGGGCGTTGCAGGACAGAGTATCATCATCATTCCGAAGCTGGAACTTGTCGTGGTGAAGTTTTCTTCGTGGCCTACGCTGGGTGGATACGCCGATGAAGGCCGGGCTTATGACCAGCGGGCGTTGGAAGCCATCACTCACTATTTCGACGGTAAAATTGATGACGATTAGGGGTTTTCCGTCTCGCAATCGTTCCCTTCAGAACACTGGCAAAAGTCGTCTTTGAAGCATTGCAGAGACCGCGGATGAGCGACTCGGCGGGACACGTATCGATTACTCGCCTAATCAGCTAAATCCAATGATACCAGCGTTTGAGGGGAAGGAGTTCTCTTTCATATTGGTCTCACTATTATTTGTATAGACAACGAAGGGTTTATGGGGCATTCTGGTGCGCGGTGATCGGGAGTAGGGCTGTCTGTGTATCGCTTATTCCCTTATCGGGAAATGTCCGTTACATTCCCTGATTTGCAGTGTGTTTTTGGGACAACGAGCACGAGGAGATCGTAATGAAGAAACGAGCCGTAATTTTCGCATTGGCGTTGGCCGTCGGAATTGGTATGGCATCCTTTACATCGTATGTGGGCGCGAGCGCGACTCACTAGGGAGGCGGCGAATGTAACCTGGTTGATGGGAATGGTGATTTTATTGTCACAACCGATACTTTCGTCGTGCGGTCCAACAACAGGAACAATAATACGCTACTTGTCCGCAGAGCCGTGGGTGCTAATGATACGGGCAGAGCTGCGGTGTTCCACGGGAAAGACCTCGTTGACACAACGTGTTTCTGGGATGGAGCAGGTGAAACCACCAATTTCGTGGCTGTCGTCAGTGCCGGCGGAAATACCTTGCTGACGTGCCATTTCAAGAACCTGCTTTAACTGGTCGCTCCTTTTTTCACGCGTTTCTGCGTGGAGGAGTTTGAGGGTGTTTGGTGTCGCGTCGTTGTGTCAGGGTAGTGGGACTTCTTTGCTTTCGTTTTTGCGCGCAGGAGTAAAGCGGAGCTGAGGTTCCCTGGTGCGCACTTGTTCCAACCAGAAAACTCCGTCGTAGGGATCGCTATTGCCGCGGGTGGACACGAAATCGATGTCCACATCGTCGTCCATGTCGCGCGCGATGAATTTGTCGAACATGCCTCGTTTGCGTCGGGAGATGTCGTGACGAATCCAGGCGTCTGAGGCTTCCCCTGGATTTTCGAACCATGCGATGCGTCCGAGCATGCCGTCGATGCCGATGTCACCGTCTTGATCGCGTGCGCCGCGACTGTAGCTGCCGCCGATGATGTCTTGCGCGCCGTCGCCGTTGATGTCTGCAACGGTGAAGCCGACCAAGAGGTCGGGTGTCATCGTGCCGATGGGGTGGGATAGCCACTCTTGGTTTGATGTTGCGGGTTGCTCTAGCCAAATTAGACCGGGGGTGATGGCGGGGCCTGATGGGGCAACGATGTCGAGTCGTCCGTCGCCGTTGAGGTCGACATAGGCCATGTTGAAGCCGCCTGTGCCGGGTCCATCGACGTTGATGTTATGTTCCTCGAAAGTGAGCGATCCCTTGGATATGTTTTCGAACCATAGGATTCGATTTTCACCTCGAATGCCGCAGACGATGTCCGAATCGCCGTCGCCGTCCAAGTCGATCGGTTCCGAATTTTGTGGTACGACGTAGGTGCCAAGTACTGTTTCCTTCCAGGCATCCCCGTCGAGGGGATTGTCGGGAATCGTGTAGATGGAAATTGCTTTCTTTTCTTGTCGTCCATCGGGATTTTGTTCGCCTTTGTTGGGCGCGACGGCTTCGAGGCGGCCGTCCCCGTCAAAATCGACGAGGAATACGCGAATGTAGGAGCCGCGATCTTTGGTGAGTGGGGGTATCACACGCGGCCACTTCGTGTCGCGAACGTTTTTGCCTGGGTTTTGTAGATAGAGGAGATGCGAGAGTTCGCAGGCGATAATTATGTCGAGATGCCCGTCGCGATTTATGTCGCCGATGGATACGTCCTCCGCGGCGCCGGCTTCAGCACCTTCTGCCAAGGTCCGAAGGGTCCATGAATTGGGGTCGGCTGAGCCATAAGCTACACGCACGTGTCCGTCGGCCACGCCGTCGTAGGTGGTGTCCGATTCGTGTACGGATACGATGTCCAGATAGCCGTCGCCATCCAAATCTGCCATCACGAGTCCGTCGCTACCGCTGATTGAAATTCCCGCGCGCTCGGTGTCGTCAATGATGTGTTCGCGCCAGGAGATGTATGTTCCGTCCTGTGCGCGGGCATTGCTTTTAGAATGTCCGACAGGTATCGATTCCTGTGCGAATGCCAAGACGGATGCGCAGGAAATCGATGCAGTTGCGACTAATAGAATACATTTAGGTGTATTCACTGGCGTATTTCCTCCAATCGATTGAGTATGACTTATCGTGATGTTGGTGTCAAGCACACCTGTATTTCCTCACTATTGAATGCGCCCGGTTTTTCATTTAGACTGATTGACTTGACTTGAAGGAATGATAAAATGTTATTTGATACGCGTTCAATTTTCATGACACTCTCGCTGATGCTTAGCTTAATGTTGGCTGGAGCGTCCATCGCTCAGGCGGAAGGTGAATGGAAAGAGCTGCCGGACATGCCGTTTGAAAAGTGGGAAGCCGGTACGATGGTGTTGGATGACAAGCTTTATTTTCTGGGCGGTTATCTTCAGGGTGTCAAGTCGAGCAAGATATCGAATATTTTTGATCCCAGGGATGGGAGTTGGGCGCTGATTCAGGGGATGCCGAGTGCGATTACGCATATGAATCTTGTGCTGGATGGCCGGACGTTCTGGTTTGCGGGTGGATATAAGGATGGGTATAAGGGGCATTGTATTCGCGAGGTGTGGAATTATGATGTGGACAAGGATCGGTATACCGCGGGGCCGTTGTTGCCGGAGCTGCGAGGTGGGGGAGGTCTTGCGCTGATTGGGCGAAATCTACATTACATTGGTGGTATTCACGAAGATCGTCTTACGGACGCGGACGATCACTGGGTATTGAACCTGGATGATTGGGCGAAGGGAGCGGCGACGTGGGAAAAACGTGCGCCGATTCCTGTGGCGCGTAATCAGTTCTCGTGTGTGGTGTTGAAGGGAAAGATTTATTGTATCGGTGGTCAGTTTGGTCATGATCAGGGTCAAATCGATCAGGATCGGGTGGATATTTATGACCCGGAGACGGATAGTTGGAGCGAGGGGCCATCTCTGCCGAAAGCGCACTCTCATGCGGAAGCTGGAACGTTCGTCTACAAAGACAAAATTTATATGGTGGGTGGACATACCACGAAAAAAGGGGAGAGCAAAAAGATCGATGCGGATGTGTTGTCTCTTGAAGCCGGTGGTAATTGGAAACTCGTGGCCGAATTGCCGATGGCGTTGTCGTCTCCAGCTGCAGCCATTATCGACGACAAGCTTTATGTTGGGGGCGGGTCGCCGAACTGGCGCGATGTAACCAAGAAGATGTGGGTTATGGATCTGCGCTGAATGGTACCCACCAATCTTCAATCTGGTTTGGAGCCGCCGAAATCTCGTTGTTGACCTTTGGATTCGAGTTCGAACATGGTCTTAGAAAAGAAAAAGGTTGATAGAACTCCGATGCTCGAAATGGATCTTTATGAGCCTGTTCGGGATTATCTGGTTGCGCAGGGGTACACGGTTCGAGGTGAGGTGCGGGACTGTGATGTCACCGCGACCAAAGATGACGAATTGATCATCGTGGAACTTAAACTCCGCTTTAATCTTGAGTTGTTGTACCAGGCGACGGATCGTCAGAAACTCTCGGACTCGGTGTACGTCGCTTTTCCGCGTCCGGCGAAGATGGGACGGAACACTCGATGGAAAGATGTGAAACGTCTTTTGCGTCGGCTTGAACTCGGCCTGATACTTGTTTCGTTCGGGACGAAGAAACCACGTGTGGAGATCGCGTTTCATCCGATCGTTGCTCCTCGACGCAAGAATCATCGAGCGCGAAAGGCTGTCATACGGGAAATTGAGGGTCGCTCTGGGGATCACAATCGTGGTGGGAGTACTCGCCGTAAAATTCTTACTGCTTATCGAGAGAATGCGATCCGGATTGCGACTTATCTTGACGTCAATGGTCCGACATCTCCCAAACAGCTCAGGGCGATGAATACAGGCCCGAAAACGCAATCGGTCCTCTACAATGATGTGTACGGTTGGTTCGAGCGCGTGGGGCATGCTCTCTATGATCTCAGGCCGGTGGGTAGGGAGGCTTTACAGGAGTACCCGGAATTGGTCGCTCAATTTCGGGACCAAATTGAGGGCGATGGGGATAGGAAGAGGGCGTGATTCAGTCAATGATCGCCTCGATCATAAAAAGGCCGTTCTCGGTGTGAGAACGGCCTTTGGATTGTATGGCTCCCCGAGCAAGACTCGAACTTGCGACATGCTGATTAACAGTCAGCCGCTCTACCAACTGAGCTATCGGGGAATGGTAGAAAATGATCGTGTTTGCGATCATGACTTTAGCATTATTTAACTTTGTATCCCGATTGGCAGTGTGTTCCAGCTTGGCGGCACTCTACCGAATTGAAGCGTCGGGGATTGTCTCGTAGGGGCGCAAGTATACTAAACACTGCCGGGAGTGTTCAAGTATTCGGGTGGAAGTGAATTCCGGTTTGGAAATTAACTTAGCTATGGTATACTCGATCTATAGGAGGAACGCGCTATGCGCACGTTACTTTCAGCGATTCTTATCATCACGAGTTCTGGTTGCCTCATGGAAGTTCTGACGGTGACGGCCATTGAGGGGGAGTTGGCGGCTGAAGGGGCAAAATCTGCATCGCGTACGTTGGATCATGCCAGGGATGGTCAAGCCAAGATTGAGCTTCAGAGTGCGGTTCGCTCGTATGCCGGTTTTGGTGGCTCTTATCCTGACACGCTGGATGCGCTGGTGCCGGACTATATTGCACTGGTGCCGATTCAAAGTAATGGGCGTTCGTTTGGCTACAATCCCGCCAACGGATCTGTTTTTATTCAACGGGGGGATGATTCAACCGGTCTCGGTCCTTCGACGGCGATGACGCAGGCCGATGTACAGAACCTGGAGCAGATTCGGGGTGCCATTTATCGATATTGGGAACTGACGGGACAGTATCCGTCTTCGTTGGAGAGTCTGGTGCCGTTTTATATCAAGGTGTTGCCGACCCGGGTTTCTGGGGAAGCGTATCTTTATGATGTGCGTAGTGGCGCGGTGAATCATCCTGCTGAATTGCGTCGGAATTCTGCGACTGCGCCGCGGGCTGGAGTTTCGGGTGCAGACATTAATGGCATTTCACAGGCGCATAATGATCGACAGCAGAAGGCTTTGGACGACCTTGGGTTTTAGGAGAACAACGTGTCGAAATTGGTATCGCTAGTTGCATTGTGTTTACTCGTCGTATTTGTAGGATGCACACCTGAATCTGAACCGGAGCCGGTCGACCCCAATCTGCCACCGCCTCCGACGGCGCAGGATATTGCCCAGGTGATCATCACTGAGGTAGGTCTGGATATGCCGATCCCCTTGCCGGACCAACGGTTTACGGCAGCCGCCCGGATTCAAATGATGAATGCACTTCAGACGAAACATGATTTGAACAATGCGGATCCGGTCGGAAAAGAGGCCTTGGGACACGTAAAATCGAGGGTCGATAAACGGATCCGTGAGTTCAACAATGCGGGTGCCTGGCAATATGTGATGGTATTTATCGACTTGCACAAAATTCTGTCACCGGACTCGACCAAATACGCGTCGTTGCAGGAAGATGCTTATATTCAGCTGAAGAAACCTCAAGTGACGTTGCATGGTATGCCACGCTTGGATGGACGTCAGGTTATCTTGATGACCTTTTATATTCCCGCTACTGACACGACGTTTAAGGAACGCCTCTCGATCGGCGATGAAATCCACGGACTCAAATTGGTTAATGTATTCGGTAACAACCGTGGCGTGACGATTGAATATTTGGAAACGGGCGAACGTTTCGTTAGTTATTTGCCGGGCAGGGCGTAGTCCTGATTTAGTCGATTAGCGATGTGCTGGAGACGACAATGCCGTCGATGTCTGCGTAGAGAAAGTCGCCGGGTCGGAATTGCACCCCTGCGAATTGGACGGGGATGTCGCGTTGACCGTAATCGTTCTTGATGGACTTGAGGGGATGGGTTGCGAGGGCCTTCATGCCGAGTGGCATGGTTTTGATGATGCCGCTATCGCGTATGCACCCGAACATGACAACTCCGGCCCAGTTGTTTTTCACGGCGAGGTCTGCGAGGTTGTCGCCGAACATGGCGCAGCGCATAGAGCCTCCGGCATCCACGACGAGCACGCGTCCTTCGCCGGGTGTATCGACGGCTGCACGGACGAGGGTGTTGTCTTCGAAGGTTTTTATGGTGGTGATGGGGCCGGAGAAGGTGAGTTGGCCTCCGTAATCGCGAAAGATGGGTTCAGCGATTTGTAGGTTGTCTGAATGGTCATCGCAGAGGTCAGCGGTGCGAAATGACATAGGGTGCTCCTGGAAGTTTTTGTTGCCTTCACTCGTGTTGTGCGGTCGGGTTTATTTCAGCCCCGCACCGACTGCAGAACACTGCGTCCCGGCTGTGAATCTCGAGTGCGCACTCTGGGCATGATTGCATGGCAGTATTTTTATAGAATCGATTGCTTGTCATCTCTGCGGTTACGATTCCTGTGGGAACGGCGATAATTCCGTAACCCATGATCATCAAGAAACTGGCCAAGAATTGCCCTATCGGAGTCTGTGGCGATACGTTTCCATAGCCGACGGTGGTCATGGTCACGATGGCCCAATAGATTCCTTTGGGGATGCTGGTGAATCCGTTTTCTTCTCCTTCGATCAGGTACATGGTAGAGCCCATGATGACGGCGATCAGCATCACGACGAGCATGAACAGTAAAATCTTGCGTCGGCTGGAGTAGAGTGAGCGGCGCAAATCATTCATTTCATGGACGTACTGCACGACTTTGAGTACGCGGAAAACGCGGATGACCCTGAGAATACGCACGACGGCAAGGGCCTGACTGCCTACGAAAATCAGGCTGAGATAGGTGGGGAGCACTGCAAGTAGATCGACAATGCCGAAGAAACTTGTCGCGTACTTGATGGGGCGGCCGACGCAGTAGAGGCGAAGAATGTACTCGATGGTAAACAGAAGAGTAAAGGTCCATTCGGCAATGGTCAGATAGGGGCCATAGGTCTCGCGTATTCCCTCGACACTTTCTGCCATGACGGCGACGACGCTCACTATGATCGCCATAATGAGCACTACATCGAAATAGCGACCGGTAGGAGTGTCGGCCTCGAAAATGATCTGGTGGAGGTGCGCTTTCAGGGGCAGTTTCTCGCTCATATTGCATGCCGGAAGTCGTGTCTAGAATGGCGCATCACCGTCTCCCTCAACTGTGGGTGCCTCGGTCGTTGGTTGACCGATCAACACGGTGTAGCCTGTTGGATCTTGTAAATCGAATTCTTTCATGCCGTAAAAGGTGACTCGAAGTGGAGACACGGAGACATTTTTGTCGACCAGATCTTCGTAGATGGCTTCCACGTTGCCGACATACAGCACGATGGTAGTCTGCGCGAAATGGTCACGTGCCTTGGGTCCATCCGTATGCGTCTCGTGTTGGGTAAACATCAGGACCGCGTCACTCAGCGTCATTTCGCACCAGGAAATTTCTCCGCTGGACTCAAATTTGTCGCCCAGGGTGAAGCCCAATACGCCCTTGTAGAATGCGATTGTCGCATCCATATCGCCCGTTGCGAGCATCGTCTTCATTTGATGTAGTTGTATCGGCATGCGGTCTCCCTTCTGTGCACGGGCCTTAATTTATCAGATTGATCACGCTGAGGCAAAAGGTTGATGATGGTGGGCTATTGGTTGCGTATTGAAAAGGATGTTTATGGACTATTTTATTCGAAAAGTGGGGGCCTTGCCTGGTGCAGGAGCGGCTTGGGACAGCGGTGGCTGGTCTGTGGGGGAAACGATTGGGATTGAGAAATTCGTCACGCCGGGCCATGGTCATCAACCGAAAACGGAGGCGCGGATGTTGCATGACGGTGAATCGATTGCAGTTATGTTTCGTGTCGAAGACCGGTATGTGCTTGCGAAAGGCAAGGCTTATCAGGCGCGAACGCACAGGGATTCGTGTGTGGAGTTTTTCGTTGAACCGGTCGCGGGCAAGGGCTATTTTAATTTTGAATTCAATTGCATTGGGACATTGTTGCTGACGTATATTGAGGATTCGACGCGTAAAGGGGATGGGTTCGAGAAGTATAGGGAAGTGCCGGAGTCTCTGGCTGCGGGGATTGAAGTGCATGCGTCGCTGGCCGGGCCTATTGAAGAGGAAATTACTGAGCCGACGACGTGGACGGTTTCGTATCGATTCTCGAAAGAACTTTTTGAAGCGTACGTTGGGCCGCTCGCGTCCTTCGATGGATTGGAGATGCGGGGGAACGTCTATAAATGTGCTGATGAGTGTTCGCATCCGCATTGGGGGTATTGGGCGGATATTGGCGACGTGCTCGATTTTCATCAGCCGGACATTTTTGTGCCGTTTGTTTGTGAGTCGTGATCCCTAGAGCGCGCAGATTGCCGTGACGACTTCTTCGTGGTTCAGGCCTTCGCATGGAATCGTCACGTCTGCGTATTTTTCGTAGAGCGGCAGTCGCTCGCGATAGAGATCGGCGAAGGTTTGGTTGGATTCCATGGCGAGGCCGCGAGTATCGAGATTCAGGACGCGCGCTTCGAGTTGGTCGAGGGGGAGCTGGAGGTAGACGACGGTGCCGGAGGTTTTGAGATGGGTCATCGCGCGTTCCGAGTAGACGACGCTGCCACCTGTAGCGATGACGGCACCCGGCACGCGAATTGAGAGTACGTGTTTTTCTTCGATTTCCTGAAACGCTGCTTTGCCGACGTCGTTTACGGTGTCCTGGAGGCGACATCCTTCGGCGGACTGCACGACGAGGTCGGTGTCGATGAAGTTTCGGTAGAGCGCTTTGGCCAGGAGTACGCCCACGGTGCTTTTTCCGGCACCGGCCATGCCGATGAGTACGATATTGTCTGAGGAGAGGGTCACGCCTGGAGTGCTTTTTCGTACCATACTACGTCGATGTACTCATCGAATTTGTGTCCGACCTGGCTCAAGGTGCCGACGTGTTTGAAGCCGAATGACTCGTGGATGGCAATGGATCCGTCGTTGGGCACGGCGATGACCCCGTAGGCGCGATGGACTTCCTCGTCTTCGAGAAGCGCGAACAACTTTCCGTAGAGGGCTTTGCCCAGTCCTTGGCCGGTATGTTGCGGATGGACATATATCGTGGTCTCGACGGACTGGTGATAGGCGGGTTTGGGGCGTAGCTTGGTGCTACATGCGTAGCCGCCGATGAGGCCGTCGATTTCGGCGACAACAATCTGGTGTGGGCCGGATTCTGCGAATTGAGTAAACCATTCTTCGCGATTATCGAGCGATTGCGGTTCGATGTCGAAGGTGATCTGGGTATGCTCGACGTAATAATTGTAGATTTCGGTGATCTGCGCGATATCGCCGCGATTCGCCTGCCGAAGAAGGGTGTTCTGTGTTGTTTCGGTGTCGCTCATGGGGTGGAGTATATCATAGTCGTATTTTCGAGTGCATCAGGATGTCGGTGATTTCACCGTTTTTGAAGACGCCGTTTCGAAGCGTGCCTTCGAGTTGGAAGCCGTTTTTGATGAGCACTCGTGCGGAGGCGGGGTTCGTTGCGGAGACGTGGGCTTCAATGCGCAGGCAGTCTGTTTGGTTGAATAGGTGATCGCAAATGAGGTTGACGGCTTCGCTGATGAGGCCGTTGTCCCAGAAGGCTTCGCCGAGCCAGTAGCCGATTTCGAATGTGCGGTAGTGGACGTCTTCTTTGAATTGTCCGCCGGTTCCGCCGATGGCTTCTCCTTCGAGTTCGATGGCGAGGCGTCTGTTGTCCATGGAGTGACACAGGGCGAGCCATTCTTCGGCATCGGATTGAGTGTAGGGGTGGGGGAACACGTTGCGCAGGTTTCGAGCGACATTCGGGTTGTTGGCATGCTTCACCAGCGAGGGAATACCGCTCTTTTTCCAGGGGCGAAAGGTGATTGTTTTTCCGTGAAGTATCATGCCGATAAGGATCCTTTTCGAAGGTTACCCTATCACGGGTCATGCGTACTTTGTGGGATCAGTTGTGGCGTAGTGCTTCGACGGGATCCATGTCTGCGGCGCGAATGGCGGGGTAGAGGCCGAATATGACTCCGACGAGGCCGGAGATGGCGAAGGCGAGTATGGGGGACCATGGCTGGATGATGGTGACCTGATCGGCGAAATAGGTAATCAAACTGGGCACGCTCACCCCGAGGATCACGCCGAGCACTCCTCCCACACCTGACAACAGAATTGTTTCGATGAGGAATTGAAGGATGATGTCGCGGCGTTTGGCACCCAATGCGCGGCGAATACCGATTTCGCGGGTACGCTCTGTAACGCTGGCGAGCATGATGTTCATGATACCGATGCCTCCGACGAGTAGGGATATTCCGGCGATGGAGCCCAGGACGATATTGAAGATTCGTGCTGTACGTTCGGCCGCTTCGAGTAGATTGAGCGGGACGATGAGTTCGACGTCAGCTTTTTTGTGATGGAGGTCGATCAAATCCTTGATGATAAGAGAGGTTTCAATGACATATTCGAGTTTCGCTACTTTGACGGTGACTTCGTGGTACTCGACGCGCTCGACTTCGCGGCTTCCGCTACTCTCCTTGACGAGGATTTCACCGAAACGTGTTCGCGCGACGGAGAGGGGGATATAGATGCGTTTTTCTTCCGTCTGGAGACCGGTACTTTCTTCCGCATCGACGCCTTCCGCAGACACGCGCGCGCCCAGGGGCTCCATGACCCCTACAACTCGATAGTAGTCGCTTTCAATTCGCACGGACTTACCGATGGCAGACTGGAGCGGAAAGAGTTCGTCCACGACCTCGGCACCGAGCACGCATACATTGCCGCGCATCTCCATTTCGGCATCGGTGAAATAGCGTCCACTGGCGACGGTGTGGTTGCGCATTTCTGGATACCAGGGCACGGTTCCGATTACGTCGCAATCGACGCGGTGGCCGATGTTCCAGACTTTTTTGCGGATCACGCGTCCGGGTACGAGAATTTCGACGGTAGGGATGGTCGCACGAATGCGTCTCAGGTCGTCATCGGTGATGCCGTATTCGACCATGAAGGTTTGGCCCTGATTACCCTGGCTGTCTTCGGGAGGTTTGACGCTGGTGAGGATAATGTTGTGACTACCCTGCTGGCGAATCTGTTCCTGGGCCTCATGGCTGGCACCTTCACCGACGGCGAGCATGGCGATGACGGAACTGACCCCGAAGACCAGCCCGAGCACGGTGAGTGAGGAGCGGAGTTTGTGAACCCATAAGCTCTTCATGCCGAGACGAATTGTGCGCTTGAAAAACGTCCAGTTGAGCTTGGTTCCGTGATGAACGCTAGTCGGAGTCAACGGCAACGGCCTCGGTTTCGACATCCGTCTTGGTCATCTTGGGGTCAACGGCCTTCGGGGGTGTCGCCTCTTCTTTGTCTTCTTCAGGCTCTGTTGGCTTCACCTCTTCGGTCGCGTCTTCGGATTTCTCATCCGAGGCGGCTTCGGTGTCAGGCGCGTCTTTTACGTCATCTCCCTCGTCAGCAGTCTCGCCCTCTTCGTCTTCGGCATCCTCATCGTCACGACTGCCTTCGGGCGGACGAATGAGGACTTTTTCGCCAACTTTGAGTCCGCTCGTCACGATGATGTACTCAACGGTAATATCTTTGGTTTCAATGATTCTGGGAACGGGCTCTCCGTTTTCGATGACGAAGCAGACGAGTTTACCTTTTTGGGGCACGACGGACTGGAGCGGGATATAGATGGCATCGTCGAGCCGTTTGATGAAGATCTCCGTTTCGGCGCTCATGCCCGGTTTCAACCACTCGTGTACGCCTTTTATCGCGACGGTTGTTGCATAGACCTTGAGATCCGGGTTCATCCAGCGATTTTCGGCATCGGGTAACACGGCAACCTTGGTGACCTCACCCTCCAGTTTCATTTCGGGGAAGGCATCCACGCGGATGCGGGCACGAAGGCCGACTTTTACTTTTTTGATGTCGGACTCGTGAATGTTCACTTTGACGGCCATTGTGGACATGTCGGGGATGGTAATGATGGACTGACGCTCGCGAATGGTGGCCCCTTCTTTGATGGGCTCCGAATTCCAGTAGTTCCGGCCACTCCCGCCGTAGACCACGAGCCCGGCACGTTCCGCGACCATGATGCACACTTCAATCTGTTCTTCGTACTCTCGGATACGTTTCTCTTCGATCTTGTAACGCGCCTTGGCCGATGCCATTCGTGCGTTGGCCTGCGCAATTTCGGATAGTGCCTGCTGTTCGGTGCGTGCGAGTTTGCGGCGTGCCTGAATAAAGTCGGACATTAATTTTTCGGCCATCTTGGGGAATTCGTAGTTGATGAAAATTTGCAGTGCTTTTTCGGATGCGTCTTTTCCTGCTTCCTCCTTGTCGACGATAATTTCCGAGGTCTCGAATTCTTGAAGGGTAATATGTTCCCCTTCGAGAAGTCGCCTCTTTCCATCGCGGTCGGTTTTGGCCTTGGTCAGGTCCGCGAGAGCGAGTGCCGCGGCGCTCTTGAGGTTGCTGAGCTCCTGATTGGCTCCGCCGTCCCCGAGACGTTCCGATTGGACGAAGGCGCTAAAATTAATGTCGGGATGTCCCAGCCGCAGATCTTCCAGTGTGATTTCCGGGAGTTCCGGCTGTTCGGGTGTCTTGCCTGGATCACTTTGCTCTGGTTTCTTTTCTTCAGCGTCTGTTTCGGGCGATTCCTCTGGCTCATCGGGAACCACCGGAGCGGCTTCTACGATAACTTCAGGTTTGGCGACGTTTTCTCCGATGACGCTGATGACCTCTTCGGTGACCTCTACGCCGAGATATTTTTCCATTTCGAGTCGTGCGAACTTTGTTTCAAGTTCGGAGGCATAGATGTCGCTTTCACTCTTGTTGATTTGGATTTCGTAGCCTTTGAGTGCCTCGGTGAGTGAGGCCTCTGTACCTTTGAATGAAATTTGGCTGGTGGTGAGTTTCTCTACCAGTTCCGAACTGTCCAGTTCGACGAGCACTTTTTTGTTCTTTACGTCTTCAGCAGTAATGTACATGCCCTCTTCGACGATGGAGAGAATTTTGACGCCCTGATAGCCCTTTACCTGGGATTTTACTTCTTGGCTTTCGAGTGCTTCCACGTTGCCGCCTTCGAGCACTTTTATGTCCAAGGGGCCCTGGCGCACGGTAAAGGTGGTGTATTGCTTGTCGCTACCGCTGCCACGCACAATGATCACGGCCCCAATGGCAAGTAGTACGAGGAAAGGCAAAATGACTCGAATCGCCATTTTATTGAAATTCATCTGAAGTTGCTCCCGAAATGTGGCCCAGAACTCGGCGTATTTGCAGGGTCGGGCCTTCTTAGTATCCTGCTATGTTAACACATGGGCCGATTGATCTATGACAATTGGACGATTCTCTGATCGGTTTATTCATGATTCATGCCTTAAAAGAGCACGAAGTTGCCCTCTAAAACACATATTAAGTCGGATATGGCCAACGCCATGAGGGAAACGCGTGTAATCCCCTTAATATCACGGTTTTGCGTCCGATCTGTCGCCAGTGGTACACTACTGCGGTTTGATTCAGAAGTGCCTATCCCTGAGTTTGCGTTAGGCCGGGAGTGACGTGTGTCGCAGGAGCGTACAGAGGCGGTAGTCCTCAAGGCCATCGATTTCAGTGAAACGAGTAGTATCGTCACGCTTTTTAGCCCTGATCGGGGACGCCTGACGTGTATGGCGAAGGGGGTAAAACGCTCCAAAAGTCAGCTGGCGGGGCTGTTGGATACCTTGAACCGTCTCGAAGTGCTGTATACGTGGAAAGACTCGCGTGGCGTGCAATTGATGACGGATGGCACGCTTCTGGAGCGGTACAGCGGCATCAAGGATAACCTGGACAAGTCGCTGTACTCAGCCTTTCTGACGGAACTGATTCTGCGAATGGTTCACGAGAATGAACCGTCGTTTGAGTTGTTTGATACCTTCGTCGACGGGTTGGCTCAGTTCGAAGATTGGACGGGAGAGGTATGCAGTTTCGCCGCTTGGCAAGCGATTCGAATCTTGTCTGTGGCGGGTTTTTCACCTGTGCTGGATTCGTGTTGCGTATGCGGGAATCGTGTTGATGCCGATGCTGGATTGTCCTATGCGGGTGGCGTGACGTGCTTGACCTGCCCCTTTGATGTCGAGATGAATCGAGGTATGGTACAGACGCTGAGGATGCTTGCGAAAGGGAGTACGTGCCCATCGTTGGTGGGCGCTGAGCGTGTTTTTGGTTTGTTGACCCGATATGCGTCGCGGCAGCTGGAATGTGAATTGAAGAGTGTCCGCGTGATTGACGAGATGCTGGGTCGTAATTGAGTTTATAGAAAACGAAAAAGGAATTACGGTGTCGACACCGATTGAACATATTCGAAACTTCTGCATTATTGCGCACATCGACCACGGAAAGTCTACGCTGGCCGATCGGTTGCTTCAGTTTACCGGCACGATCGATGAGCGTGATTTGAAAGAGCAGACGCTGGACTCGATGGATATTGAACGCGAACGCGGAATCACGATCAAGTCTGCGGCGGTGCGCATGGAATACACGGCGGACGATGGCATCGATTACGTATTGCATTTGATCGATACGCCGGGACACGTGGATTTTTCTTATGAAGTGGA
>JAYGCN010000167.1:0-6754 GCA_046583315.1 Candidatus Hydrogenedentota bacterium | reverse complement strand
GTCGGTAGCCGGGTGAAAGTTAAAGTGGTCAAAAATAAAATCGCCCCGCCCTTCAAGCAAGTTGAGTTCGACATACTCTGGACCGAAGGCATTTCGGCCCACGGAGACATTCTGGACTTGGCAATTGAAGAGAAACTGATCCAGAAAAGTGGGGCATGGTTCTCCATGGGCGGCGAGAATCTGGGACAAGGCCGCGAAACGACGCGCCAATTTTTGCGGGACAATCCCGATATCTGCGATACGCTACGCCAGCAAATCCTCGATGCACGAGGCATACAATGGGTGGATTCCGACACAGAAACAGAAACGGAAACGGAAACACCCAAGGAGCAATCCAACGCCACCTAAAGCACCACAGACGGTCACACACGCTGAAATTCGTTTTTCAAGGGGAGCACGTTTAGGGTTCCTCTTTTTGCTATTGATGACGGTCGTGTTTGCGACTGGCGCGATGTTGCTGACGTATCAGCTCAGAAGTTTCAAAGATGATGTCGAACATCAATTACAGGCCCGACTCGGCACCGATCTAACCATCGGTGCCGTTTCCGTCAATGGACTGCGCGGCCTGCAAATCGATGAGCTCGAGTTTACCTTGCCTTTCGCACACGGCCCCACAATCACGATGCGGATTCCGACGACGATCCTGGATCTCAATCTTGCGCGTTTGATACAGGGGGAACTGATCCTTGATCACGTGATACTGAACGATGCCGCGATCGATATACTCCGGCCCATGGACAGCGTCTGGTATCCCCCCGGAGGCCCAACGCTCCAACTCAACAGCGGGCTAACCGGTTCTGGTACGCTGGATTCATTTCGAATCGAGGGAACGAACGCGCAGGTGACCATCCGCAACGTAGTCAACGATACCCAGATCGAAATCGACAGAATCAATTTTTCTGTCACCCGGCAAAACTTCTCTAAAGAAATATCGGCAGAATTGACCGGAAATCTCTTTAATGATCCACGGAAACAAGTCAAGATAAAGACCAACTACGAGTCTCTCGACGAATTCGATGTCCGCATTGAACACGCATTGCTCACTTCAGAAGACGCGCAGGTATTCTTCCCATCCGAAACGCCATTTGTGCAATCGGGCAACATCCATCCGACCATACGCATTTATGGCGGCCCCGATGACATCATCATCCTGAATCTGCAGGCACCCTTTTCCAACACGATGGTCGCCAACCAGCCCTCCTTCCTTGAACCCGCCACGGGCGACCTCAGTATTTTTGCCAGCTACGACACGGCGGCTCAAGAACTGGACATAACCACGGCCAAGGTTGAATCCGAACAGATTGCCGGCGCGATAGACGGGTCAATCTACTTCACCGAAGATTTTCCGCTATTCGATCTGCAACTGATCTCCACACACCTGCCCATACAGGATATGCTGGACGATATTCTGCGCGAACAACTTGAAGACAGCGGAACCCTGGTTGTCGATCTCGATCCTGAACAACAACTCACCATTCGATTGCAGGGTACGACAGACAGTCCCATCATCAAAAGCGAAATACGTTCGAAGGGTGGTACGCTGCACTACACGCCGAATGACCAATCCATTCCCCCGATAGACCTGACGCTTGGCACGATTACGGGTACGTGGGACTCGGTAGCGGAAAAGGCGACCGGCAGCATGGATATTCTCGACGGTACCATCATCCACGAGGACTCCAGGCTCGAGGCCCACGCGATTACCGGGACGCTAACACTTGCTGACGATCGCATCATCATGAATCCCGTCAACGCGGAAATTACGGGCAATGCCATCGTCGGCTCGTTTCTCTATGACCTCGAAACCACCGACGCAACCATCGCCCTCAACGGGACCCTGCAAGGTATCGAAAATACGGGCTACGCGGATGCCATTAAGTACATTAATCTTGGTGGTGCTCTGACATTCAAATGCATCGGCCGCAAGGAAGGAGGGGAGTATTTCCTTGATGCCCAGGTAGAAGCCACCCAGACGCAACTGGATTACATGTGGTGGTTCGCGAAACCACCGGGGGTCGGCGCAACAGGATACATCAACGGCCACCTCACACCGGGTAAAGGCTATCATGTCACCTTTGACGCAGAAGTGGCATCCTCCCAACTGAGTGCCTCACTCAATGCCGTTTACCAATCCGACAGAGACGCCTACACGCTTGCCACGGCTGAACTCAGCTCCAGCTACATCGATGTCCCAACGATAGGGTCATGCGTCACGCTTCCGTACCGCATATCCGGAACAACGGGCGGTTACGGTTTCGTCCGCTTTGAACGCGATCTTAATAACCCGGCCCATACCACCCAGACCTTCGGCGGATTCATCCAGGATATGGAACTTTTACCGCTCGACGACAACGCGGGCGATGCTTTACAATTTAAAAACGCGACAATCGAAGTCACCTTAAACAATTCGGATGCCTTCGACGGGCATGTGATCCTCAATGCGGCTACCACCAACATGCCCCCCTTCACGTCGACCTGGTTTGTCCGACCTGAACCGCCCGAAGAGTATCCCAAATATGATCGTAGTTGGACCTACACGGTATCCGCCGACGAAATGGCACTCCCGCCTTGGATAGGTCATCATTTCACAGGAGAAGGGTATTCGAATCCAACCCACGCGGGCTTCCATCACTTCGACCTTGGGATCGGAGATGGGAGCATACGCGGCAGTTATCACTCCATTCGTGCTGAAAACTCCTATACAACTGATGTCCAATGGGAAAAAATCCCCGCCCATTTCTTCCTGGATCATCTCAACTACGACCACATCCTGACCGGTATGATCGATGGACAAATTTTCTACGGTGTCGATCGCGACGATCCCGGCACGCTAGAGGGCAAAGGGAATTTTGCCATTCACAACGGACAATTCAGTGCCGATTTCTTGTACGGTATTCTTGGTGGCGATGATGGCGGCGGACTGGCCAACCTTCCAAACAAACTCGATTTTGACATCCTTTCAAGTGATGTCACGCTCGAAAAAGACACCGTGCTTACTGAGAAACTTCGACTCTCCTCGGAAGGGATTAAACTTGACGGCAAAGGCAGCTATGTACACGATGGCGATTTGGATTACACGATCAAAGTTGCGTTGAGCCCCGAGATGGCCGAATCCATCCCGTCACTCGCGCAAACCCTTAATATAAAGGGGTTTAAGCTGGCCCAACGCGACATTGAACTCGGCTTCAATATCGTTGGTCCCACGTTTAACCCCCGCAGGGAACTTGCAGAATTACCCCCGCCAGTGTAACCTTCGTCAGTGGCGCACTTCAGGTCACAAGAGACACGATCAGCATTATTGATACTCCGCGCAAGATCCTCGTCGATCTGTTAAAACTCGGAGGGGGCATCGTTGGAGCGGGGACTACAAACTAACAGAGATGTTGGTAATCGTTCATAACACCAATGTTGCGTTTGTAATTACAACGAAAGGAACCAACGCTATCCAATGGATATTAAGATAGGTAGAAGCGCACATGCGTGTGCGCAATGCGAGGCCGATTTCGTCCACGAATCAAATATTCAATCGCTCGTGCGAATTCTTGAAGGCGAGTTTATTCGTGCGGACTATTGCGCGGCTTGCTGGGATAGTGAAATGGCAGAAACGGCATACTCCACGTGGACCGCGCAATACTACGATCCAAAGGTTGCAGAACAAGAGCCCGAGGAAGCCTACTCCCCGCTACGTCAGACCTTTTACGCCGCTGCCGAGAAGACTACGCGAGAGGATATGTCGGTCGCCTACTTGGCAGCCCAATTACTCCGACGCCAAAAGGTATTCCGCCTCATCAAGGAAACGAAAGACCCGGATACCGACATCTCTCTCATTCTCTTTAATGATCGTATCGGGAATCGCCTGATCGAAGTCAGCGATCCAAGTCTGTCCCATGCTGAACTTGATATCGCCCGATGCGTACTTATGGAAATATTGAATGCGCTCGAAACGCCGGAGGAAACTGACGACGACACCGGCGAGAAAGATGAAACCATCGAAAATAATCCGTCCACCGATGCACAAAACGAGAGTGATACCCATGCCACCAGCCAAGAAACCGCGCAAATCCAATAAGGCTACCGCGGGTAGCCAATACACCGCCGAGCTATCATCGAGCCAACTCGTTGTCGGTATCACGGTCCTGATGATATTCGGTTTGGCCTGTTTTCTCTTCGGTGTTCTCATCGGTAAATTCGATCCGTCGCTTCAACAGCAACAAGTCGCTCAAACTTCGGATCCTCCAACCGCCGATGCGACGACGCCGTCGCCAACCTCTTCGAAAACACCACCTGCAAAATCCTCGAAGGCCGAACCCGTGCAATCCAAGCTGACTTCGGTGCCGGTGACGGAAAAAACCATCGTAGTGAGCCGTACCCCTGTCGAAAAACCGGTAATCGATGCCCCTCAGGTTCCGCTGAGTGCTCAACCCACTTCGAACGAACCTGCAACACCGGCCGTTACTGAATCGAAACCACCTACGCCTACTGCACAACCCAAAGTCGATATCCCCGTCGATACACCAACGAACAAGATCAAAGTCGCGACGACGAATAAACCTTCAACGACGCCACCAACCACCCCCGTAAAACCCGCAAAACCTGAATCCTCGACGTGGTCTGTTCAGATCGCCGCGTTCAAAATACGATCCAATGCTGAAGCCGAACAGACGCGGCTGAAAAAAAGATTGCCGCACACGATCGAGATTTACAAACCCGCAGGAAGTATCTGGACAAAGCTTCTCGTGGGGAGTTATGCTACCCGTACAGAAGCTGACCAGATGCGCAAGAAATTGGTTTCGGATTATGCGTTAGTAGAGCCGGGACTTTTTGAGCGCAAGTAACACAATAGGAGTGTGGGGTTGTTATGAAAGTAGCCGTAATCGGCCCGGGCGCAATGGGCATTTTATTCGCAACTCGACTACAAAGTGCAGGCATCGCAACCACACTCGTCGACTACAAACCTGACCGAGTCAAGCGATTCGCGAAATCCGGTTTGCGGGTTGATGTCAACGGGACCGAGGAAACCGCCAAGCCGTCCTTCTCTACCCTAGCCCCAGCTGGACAAGACCTCTTCATCGTTCTCACAAAATCGTACGCGACTGAATCGCTCAAGCTGCCTCCCTCGATTCCCGTGCTTACGCTTCAGAATGGTCTGGGAAATGTTGAGCACCTCTGTAAAATAGTAGGGAGTTCGAACGTCATTTCCGGTACCACTTCCGAAGCGTCTACCCTTCTCGGTGAAGGCCACATTCGACATGCCGCACCCGGCACCACCACCATCGGTAGCTGGACCTCGTGCTCGACCGAAATCGCCGAAAAGGTACTCTCTACAGCGGGGTTCAATGTCGTGACGACCACCTCGCCTGGCCAAATGCTCTGGGAGAAAACGGTCATCAACGCCGGCATCAATCCGTTAACCGCTATCCTTAACGTACCCAACGGAAGACTCGTTGAGATCAAGGAAATCCGCGAACTCATGCGCGATCTGGTCGTAGAAGCTGCAAAGGTTGCTTCCACCGAAGGGTATCGATTCGAATCCAGCCTCGTTGAAAAGACCGAACAAGTATGTTTTCAAACCGGCACCAATATTTCCTCGATGCTGCAAGATATCCGGGCCGGTCGCCAAACAGAAATTAATTCCATCAGCGGAGAAATCCTCCGACGAGGCGAATTTGCCTCACTTCAGGCACCGCGAACCCGTGCCATCTACCAAGTAATCAAGGGCCTGGAACTCTCCCGGTGACCGAACAAACTCCTACTGCCTTTGATACAAAAAACCTGCCTTTCAAGAAGCGTCTCATACTGGCGATAGCGCCGATTTTCATCGCTACACTACTTCGACTTCTTTTTGCCACAAACAGAAAAGTCTATATTGGAATCGAACACTGGGACGCACTGCTTGAACAGAAACAACCCTTCCTCATCCCTGTATGGCACGAAAACGCCCCAGTCCTGCTTCCACAATTCGGCCAGAACAATATTCATGCGCTCGTCAGCCAGAGCTACGACGGTGAGGTCACTACGCGTTTGTTAGCACGCTTTGGTGTCGATACCATGCGCGGCTCCTCCTCCAAAGGCGGACGCCAGGCACTCGAAGAAATGATAAAGAAAGCGCCCCATATTCAAGCACTCGGCCTCGCCATCGATGGTCCACGTGGTCCGCGCCGTAAAGCTAAATCGGGTATCGCCGTGATCTCTCAACACACAGGTCTGCCCATCGTGCCCATCGCAAGCATCTCCACTAGATCAATTCGCGTTCGTAGTTGGGATCGTATGTGTATCCCCAAACCGTTCGGAACGTGTATTTTCGCGGTCGGCAAGCCGATAGCGCCAACGAGTGACACGGGAGCAGATGCCGTGAGAGAGAAGACCAGGGAAGTTGAGTTAGCGCTCAACACTCTTCAAGAAGATATCGAAGCCCAATACGGAATTGACGCTCAACTCGGCTGACCCGACAACGTGTGCCTGCGCAATTGTCCGCACGCCGCATCAATATCCTGCCCGCGCTCCAGCCGCAGCGTTGCATTGATACCATGTTTCTCGAGTCGATTCTTGAACGCACGACAGACCGATGCCTTCGGTGCTGCATACGGTAATCCCTCGACAGGATTGTAGGGAATCAGATTGACGTGCGACTTCATGTCGCCGATCAAACGAACCAACTCGTCCGCTGTATCCAGAGAATCATTCACCCTCTCAAGCAACGTCCACTCAAAGGTCATTTGACGCCCCGTCTCCGCAACATATACATCAATCGCAT
>JAYGCN010000090.1:0-38421 GCA_046583315.1 Candidatus Hydrogenedentota bacterium | reverse complement strand
ACAGATTATCAGCCGAATCCACGGATCTGGATGCCCGCGGCTACACCATCGAGGCGGCCGGTGTAGCGATGATTGCGGAGTGGCGGGCCAGGGCACTCATTGAGCACACAAATGCCCCTAACTAACTATAAACATTACATTTAGGAAATATTTAGCCGCAATCGACGAAGTTTCTTGATATTTATTCAAACGATTTTCTGCATAGTGTTGTCTTATTGAATGCAAGCGAGAGTATCCAATAAGAGATGCTTCCGATGTGCAACGCGATGCAGAAAGAAGATGAACCAAGGTGAGTGCAGCCACACTGAAAATGAGTGAGACGCAGAAACTCGGAAATACGAGCCTTGATCTGGTTGAGCACGCGAAAGCGGGTGATGCGGATGCATATGAGCAGTTGTACAACGAAAATGTTGGTCGTATCTATGCATCATTGTGCCTGCGCATGGCGCGCAACAGGACCGTGGCCGAAGACCTGACGCAGGAGGCCTTCATACGGGCCTGGCAAAAGTTGAATAGCTTTCGGGGGGACAGCGCGTTTTCCACCTGGTTACATCGTCTGACGGTGAACGTGGTGTTGACCGCGTTAAAAACTCAGTCGCGCAAGGCAGAGAGAGTCTTTACGACGGACGATCTCGTGCCATTTGAAAGACCCGGTCGAAATACGGTGCCGGGCCTTCGCGCGGATTTGGAAGCGGCGATTGCGCAACTGCCGAATCGGGCTCGCGAAGTATTCATCCTCTATGAGATTGAAGGATACAAGCACGACAAGATTGCGAGTATGCTGGGAATTGCATCAGGCACGACAAAGGCACGGCTACACCGGGCAAGAAACATGCTCAGGGAGGTATTGACCAATGAACTGTGAAAAAACATTGGAACAACTACACGACGCGATTGATGGCCTGTTGGCGGAAGATGCTCAACAAGCCTTCACCGATCATCTCGCCGATTGCGATAGTTGCCGCGAAGAGTATGCGTTCATGAAAAACATTCTGGCTGAGACGGCCGAATTACCAAAGAATATTCAACCCGATCGTGACCTGTGGGACGACATCCTGGCGAAACTCGATGTCGAAGCTAAACCCGCGAATGTCGTGACCTTTCCAAAACAAATTAAACGCTGGGCACCGTTGGTTGCTGTTGCCGCCTTGATACTGGTTGTGGCGAGTTTGCAATCCTTCGGCCCGGACACGGCTACAGACCCTGTTACTAAAGAAACTACGGTCGCGATTGCGAACACACCTGATGAAGAAATAGTCGCACTTGAGGCGCAGTATGCCGATGCACGAACGACGCTGATGCAAGCGTTGGAAGCGCGCAAGCAGGAATTGCCGGAAGACTTGGTCGCGACGATTGAGGAAAATCTGAACATCATTGAAAATGCAGTGGTGGATATCAATCGGGCGCTTGCAGAGAATCCGGAGAACCCGGAGTTGGAACGCATGCTTCACGCGGCGTATCAGTCTGAAGTGTCTCTTCTTCAGGCCGTGGTCGGCGTGGAAAGTGATGAAAGCTGATGAACTACACCGATAGTGTATTGAACAGGAGAATAGAAATGCTAAAACGAATCTTGATGGCGGCTTTACTGGTGCTACCGATGACCATGGCGGTTGCGGACGATGACGATACATCGACCATAACGCACATCGAGCCTGCGGACGGGCAGCAACTTGAAATAATTGACGAGATAGTAGATGGGGAACGTACCATTACCATCATTACGGACGATGGTCGAGATCGAGAAGTCACGGTACTAAACGTCGACTCCCTCGGATATGGTATCGCCGAAATGGCCGAAAGCATCGGCCAATGGGCAGGTGAATTTGGTGAATCCATCGGGCGCCACTTTGACCGCGACTGGCATGGTGATCGTACCCATTACGCGAAATCGGAGTTTGGCGATGCGCAGGAATTCGAGCGCATCAAAACCGTTGAGCCCGGCGGCCGCATCTTTATCGAAAATATCAGTGGAAGCGTTATCGTCACCGGTTGGGACCAGGACAAAATCGAAGTCAAGGGACGACTTGGCGAGGATGTTGATCGCCTGACCTTTGATACGAACAATGGCGATACGCGTATCAAGGTGGTCGTCCCCAAAGGTCGCAACCGCAAGATCAAAAGTGAACTCATCATCCACGTCCCCCATCGTAGCAGCTTGAATATCGAAACCGTCAGCTCCTCAATTGAAATCAAACGGGTCGAGGCCCGTTCGCACCGCTTCGAAACGATAAGTGGCCACATCAATCTCTACAAAACCACTGGGGATCTCGATCTCGAAACGGTGAGCGGCCACATTGAAATCGAAGATGCCACCTCCGATATTCAAGCCGAATCCATCTCCGGTCACATCGAAATTGGCGGCGATGCTGATTCCATCTCAGCGGAATCTGTAAGCGGTCGTATCGAATTGTACGGCGTTAGAAATCGTGTACAAGCAGAGTCCATCAGTGGTCGTATCGAGATTTATGGAAAAAACATAGAGGAACTCGAGATGGAGACCATTACGGGTAGACTCTCCTTCATGGGCAGTCTGACAGATGATGTTGAAGTGGACGTGAGCGCGCTCAGCGGTAGCGTGACGCTCGATTTTGGGCGCTCCATTGAAGGCACCTACGACCTGCGCAGCGGTACAGGCTCCATTCATTGTAGCTGGGGTCCCTCAGTCCCTAGTGGTCGACGTCGGGGTCCCGGTAGAACCCTTCGATTCGAATACGGAGATGGAGATGCCGATATACGCGTCGAAACCTTTAGCGGAAGCATCAAAATCAACGACTAATTACAGAAACATTGACCACCAACGACTGATCTGTTCTGACAGGTCGGTCGTTTTCCTTTTCGGAATACGGTTGGGAAACAATCGCGACAATATGCTATTCTGAATTTCGTTGAGTTCCAGACCGACAACGAAAAACCTTCCACTAAAGGATTGCTCCTAATGAAAACCCTGATTTCCACGCTCCTGCTTACTTTGGCCTTTACGGTTGTCTCCTGCGCCGATAAACCGACTGGAATCACGGTCAGAGGCTCGAAATATTCTTCCCTGGTCGCACCTATCACCATCAGCGTTCCTGGGCAATCCGGCCTGCAACACTTTTCCGCTGTTGATGCCGATGGAAACAAATGGCCCGTTACGCTGGAAGACGGCGAAGGCGTACTCATCGCTCCTTCATCCGCGACCGATACGACGTATACGCTCAAGAAAGCGGGCAAATCGAAAATCGAAATAAAAAAGGGCCGTAAATCCGAGCGATTCAATGTATTCCTCGGCGGAGATCTCTTCACGTCATTTCATTACACCGATGAACAAGTGAAACCGTATCTGTGGCCACTCCTGGCTCATGGCGATGCCCCCATCACACGCGACTGGCCGATGGGCGACCGCAACAAATCGAAAGATCACCCGCACCACGAGTCCTTCTGGACGGCCTACGGCGATTTGAACGATGCCGATTTCTGGGCCTTCACGGATCGTAAGGGTACCCAGGACGTGAACGATGTCGACGTCGAGCCGGGTGCCGCTTATGGAACGATTCGCCTGAATCTGACTTGGCACAATAAAGAGGGCGATCCCGTCGTTGATGAAATCCGTGAATACAAATTCTACAACACGCCCAGTGAAGCGCGACTCTTCGACGTCACGACCACCCTCACTGCCGCGCACGGCGATGCCAAATTCGTGGACACCAAAGAAGGCGGTATGGTCTCATTACGTATGAACGATGACCTGCGCGAAGTGGGTGGTTCAGGAACGATCACGAACTCCGAAGGCGGCGTTGGCGCGGGCGAAACCTGGGGCAAAGCCGCCGCATGGTGCGATTATTCAGGCTCACTGGAAGGCTTCGGTAATGTCGGTATCACCGTGATGGACCACCCCACCAGTTTCCGCTACCCCACGCATTGGCACGTGCGCGATTACGGACTCATGGGCGCGAACGCCTTCGGCTATTCCTATTTCTACGGCAAATCGGACAAGACGAAAAACGGAGACCACCTGCTGAAGTCCGGCGACTCAATCACCTTCACGTACCGCATCTACGTGCACGCCGGAGACGTCAATGAAGCCGAGGTCGCTGACCAATACGCTTTATTTACCAACCCCGGTTCCGGTGTCGGCAAGTAATCAATTATGTATTCCGGCGATACTGACCGCCTACCTCGAAGAGTGCTTGTGAGATTTGTCCCAGCGAACAGGTTTTGACGGCTTCCATGAGTTCTTCGAATACGTTTCCATTGGACAGGGCAACCGCCTTAAGGCGATCCAGTGCGGGTCCGGATTCTGATGAGTGGGTCTCTTTGAACGCTGCGAGACGTTTTAATTGATTCTGTTTCTCTTCTTCAGAACCTCGCCGCACCTCAAGATCATCCATCTCTTTCTCCATGTCCGCGTGCGGATTGATGAAGGTGTTGACGCCAACGATGGGGTATTCGCCGGATGACTTGAGGGCTTCGTAGTAGTGGGACTCTTCCTGAATTTTGGAGCGTTGGTATCCGCGTTCCATCGCGCCGAGCACTCCCCCACGTTCCGAAATGCTTTCGAACTCTTTCAGGATCGCTTCTTCAACGAGATCAGTGAGGTCTTCGATTACGAACGAACCCTGCAACACATTCTCATTCTTGTAGATGCCGTATTCTTTGTCGATTATCTGTTGAATGGCCAGCGCGCGGCGTACGGATTCTTCGGTGGGCGTGGTGACAGCCTCGTCAAATGAATTCGTGTGCAGCGAGTTGCAGTTGTCGTACAGCGCGGTGAGGGCCTGCAAAGTCGTGCGAATGTCGTTGAACTGAATCTCCTGTGCGTGCAGGGAACGTCCGCTGGTCTGCACATGCAGCTTGAATTTCTGCGACCGCTCGTTCGCACCGTATTTGTCCCGCATGGCAACAGCCCAGATGCGTCGTGACGCACGATTGAGCACCGCATATTCGGGGTCCATGCCATTCGAATAGAAGAAGGAGAAATTTGGCACAAAGTCGTCTACGTTCATTCCGAGTGAACGGTAATATTCAACAAAGGTAAATCCATTCGCCAATGTGAAAGCCGCTTGTGTAATCGGGTTCGCACCCGCCTCCGCCATGTGGTATCCGGAAATGGACACCGAATAGAAATTCCGAATTTCGTGATCGATGAAATATTTCTGAATGTCCGCCATCATGCGCATCGCGAAATCGATCGCGAAGATACACGTATTCTGCGCCTGATCTTCTTTGAGAATGTCCGCCTGCACCGTTCCACGAACCGATTTCAGCGCAAAGGCCCTGATGCGCGCATGCTCTTCCTCATTCGGCGCGTGACCATGCTCTTGTTCGAACTTGGCTTCCTGCTGTGCGATGGCGGTGTTCAAAAATTTTGCCAGAATCATCGGCGCGGGGCCATTAATGGTCATGGAGACACTCGTGTTTGGCGAACACAGATCGAATCCGTCGTACAAGGTCTTCATGTCATCCAGTGTGCAAATTGATACGCCGGACGTACCGACTTTTCCGTAGATGTCCAGTTGTTCCGCCGGGTCGGCACCATACAACGTGACCGAATCAAAGGCGGTGGAAAGTCGTTTCGCGGGCGAATCCTTCGAGAGCATCTTAAAGCGATCATTGGTTCGTTGCGCGTCGCCTTCTCCGGCGAACATACGTGTGCTGACCTCGTCTGCGCGTCGGAACGGAAATACGCCAGCGGTAAAAGGAAACGATCCAGGAACATTCTCGCGCATCTGCCAGCGCAGGATATCCCCGTGATTCGCGTAACGCGGCAATGAAATCTTCGGCACCAGCGTCCCCGCCAGGCTCTTCGTCGTCAACGGCACCCGGAATTCCTTGTCGCGCACGTGATACACGAATTCCTGTTGTGCGTAGGTGTCTCGCAAGCCTTCAAACCCGTCGATGGTGGCTTCGCTTCGTTTATCCAACCTCGCGCGAAGTGCTTCGAGAGTCGCATTCAGTTCGGCCTTCGCTTCGTCACCCGTGATTCGCCCCAGACTCCCTTCGATTTGCCAGATACCATCGGCAATCGAGGCTTGCCCATCAATATACGCGTGATAAGCGCGAACGGTCTCAGCAATTTCCGCGAGATACCGTTGACGTTCAGCGGGCACGACCGAATCCTTCGAACTCGACTTTTTTGTGGTCAGGGTCGGCAATGTTGACTCGCCGAGCCAAGCCACGCCCGTCTTCTCCTGCAATGCCTTCAGCAAACCCTGGTAGAGCGCGGTTACCCCGTCGTCGTTAAACTTGGAAGCGACCGTGCCGTAGACGGGCATGCTCTCGGCGGACTCGTCAAAGAGCGTATGATTGCGTTGATACTGTTTTTGCACGTCACACAGCGCATCGTCCGAGCCTTTCCGGTCAAACTTGTTGATCGCCACCACATCGGCGAAGTCGATCATGTCGATTTTTTCCAACTGAGATTGTGCGCCAAATTCAGAGGTCATCACGTACAACGATGCATCCACATAGGGAACGATCGCCGCATCTCCCTGACCAATACCGGCCGTCTCGACAATGATCAAATCAAACCCTGCCGCTTGCACGACCTCAAGACTTTCGCCGAGCACGTCACTGATTTCCGTATTGCCCGATCGTGTCGCCAGTGATCGCATATACACCCGGTCGCGACTCAACGCGTTCATCCGAATGCGGTCGCCCAATAACGCGCCGCCCGTTTTCCGACGTGACGGATCGACCGAAAGCACCGCAATCGTCTTATCGGCGAAATCATTCAGATAACGCGTAATCACTTCGTCGACCAGAGACGACTTCCCCGAACCACCTGTACCCGTGATGCCGAGGACGGGAGCGTTCTTTTCACGTAGCCCTTCCAATGGAGCAATGTATCGTGGCAACGAGGCTGGATCGTTCTGCTTGACTGCTTCGACCGCCGAGAGATAGCGCCCGATTACCAGGTGATTGTCGGGGCTCAGCTGACTGGCCGTTTCAGAAATTCCATCAACAACGGCAGGGTGATCGGCCTCCCGCAGCAGGTCATCGATCATGCCCTGCAAGCCAAGGCGACGGCCATCTTCGGGCGAATAGACCCGCGTGACACCGTAGTCCTCCAGCTCCTTAATTTCGCGGGGTACAATCGTTCCACCGCCGCCAACAAAGACTTTGATATGGCTCGCGCCGCGTTCATTGAGTAAATCGACCATGTACTTGAAGAATTCAATGTGTCCACCCTGATAACTGCTCGTGGCGATTGCGTGTGCGTCTTCCTGAATCGCCGCGGAGACGATAGCCTCTACCGAGCGATTGTGCCCGAGGTGAATGATTTCCGCGCCCGATGCCTGCATGATTCGACGCATGATGTTAATCGATGCATCATGTCCATCGAACAACGAAGTCGATGTTACGACCCGGATCGTATTCTCCGGATGATAGGGTGTGTCAGGTTTCGGTACTGTAGCCATGATAAATTCCTTTTACGATTCTGTGCTTAACGATTGTTGCCGAGTAGCTCGCCCATGATGAGCGAGGTCTGATACTGAATAAATTCATCTATGGAAAATGTGTCGTGCAAGAACCATCGACGGAATGCCCACATGTGTCCGAGCACTGTAATGTTGTGCGCCATCAGTTTTATGGCTTTGTCTTCGTCCAGGGAAAATGTTCCGTGTTCGACACCCGTGCGAATGATGCGTTCGAAAATAGCCGTGATGCGCGCTTCGTTTCGCAGAACGAACTGCTGAGACTCTGTTTTCAGCGAAGCGGTATCCCGATAGATCAACAAAATCGAATCCTGCATACGGTCACAGACCCGCAAGTATTGCGCTATCGCCTCTTGCAAAGTCGATTCGTCGGACTGATGTTCGTCGAGCGCCTTCGTCAGCTGCATTTCCATCTCGCCATGAATCGCTTCACATACGAGATAGAGAATGTCTTCTTTCGAAGCGATATATTCGTAAAGCGTGCCTATCGAGAATCCTGCCGCCTTGGCAATTTCGCGCGTCGTTGTCTGATGAAAACCTTTCGAAATGAAAAGATTCACCGCAGCATCCACCAGTTGGGTACGCTTGACCTCTACCAGATCCGCATTCTTCACCAGCGTCGGAATGGCCTTGCGATGTAGTTCGGGATTAAGCGCCATAAAAATCATCCTTTGAGACACGCGCCGCAGCCTGACTGAGCGTTCGTTCAGAATTAGTATACACTATCCATGTGGACAGGTGTCAATCAACATTGAGGATGAATTATAAAACCGACCATAATAATTGAAAATGGGGTACACTTAGACCGAATTGTTAACTAAACCTCGACGATATATACAAATAAGGTAAATTCACGTATATATACTGGATATTAAGGATTTAAATCGTATTACGTGCATCGTTAAGACCTTCCTCGCTCCCCCGATGAACGGTGATGCTGCGAAGAGCAGAATGCTCCACTATATCCGCGTAATATTGACAGCAACCGCGGTGTTGATGATTCTCCTCTTTTTCACGAATAGCGACACTCCTACACGTACCGTCACAGCAGTCTTGCTTCCCTGCAGCGTTATTGGATACGCCCTTTCGTACCGTGGCAATATCGATTTTCTGCGAATCACCATTCCAATATTGTTTTGGCTCGCGGCATCAACACTCATCTATTCTGGACTCGGGCTGCATAGCGTCAGCGTCCCTTCACTCCCACTTGTAGTCCTTATTGCCGCTCTCCTGGGCGGTCGCCATGCCTCACTCTCTTACGCGGCCCTCTCAGCGGTCACCCTGGCCGGTGTCTGGTTCGCTGAACAACAGGGGCTTATCTCAAATGGCAAGGAAGGAATCGCGCTGTACGAAGAACATCGTGATTCCATCTCGTTGTTACTCACGGACATCGTGATGCCCGAATTGGGCGGCTACGAACTCATGCAGCTCATCCACAGACTCGATCCAGCAATGAGTGTCATGCTTACGAGTGGATACTCCGCAGACAAAGACTTGGCTGATCGGGTGGCAACGGGTGAGATCAAGTTACTGCAAAAACCCTATCGACCCGCCAGCCTCTTGCACATCGTACGAGAAGAACTCGATGCCGCAATACGCTAGGCCGCCGCTTCAAAGGTGATGCAACACGGCTTCGACCACACGTTGCGGCTCCACGCCCGTCATGCAGCGGTGGTCCGTGGTGCATATCGGTTTCTGGCAGGGACCACAATCGACATCAATCCGAACGACCTCTCCTTTTTCATATGGACCTTCTGAATAAACCGGCCGTGTTGACCCCATAATGCACACCGTCGGTACGTTGAAGGCGATGGCGACATGGCGAGGCCCGGAATCGTTGCACACCAACAAATCCAATACGGAAATGGACGCTTTCAAGGTGTCCACAGTAGGATTTCCTTCGTCACAAATAATTACCGGGTGATGTGTCAGTTCGAGAAACGCCGCTCGTGTCTCCTCCTCACCCGGTCCCGTGAGCAATACGCAGCGCGCGCCAACTTCTTCGTACAATTTGTCCGCCACCGTAGCGAAACGTTCCACGGGCCACTGTTTGCTTGGCCCGAACGCGGCTCCGGGAGCGAATCCAATCAACGGTCCACCGCCGACAATGTGCTCCCGAATGCCCGCTACAGCGCGCTCGTCCGCGCGTAATTCCAATCCAAACCCGTCGTAGTTCGTATCCAGCGGTGCCAATAAATCCAGATACTCCCAGGTCATGTAGACGGGGCTGATTTTCCCGCCTTCACGATACGGCTCGACGGTGTCCGTGAACAACCATTTTCGGTTACCCCGGTCGTATCCGACAATCCGTTTACTGCCCGCGACCCGGGCCAGAAACGCAGCACGAAACGAATGTGGGAACACGACGGCCAGATCGCGCGCGTAAGGTCTAATCTGTCTGCCCAACGCCATCATCGCAATAAATCCCGGGCGCTCCGGAATCGTGATGAATCGTTTAATGAAGGGTAACCCTTTTAGAAGACTGCACGCTGCGCCTCGCCCGATCACGGCCATTTCTGAATCCGGATATCGTGCATGCAGGGTTCGTAATGCAGGCGTACACATGGCCACATCGCCAAGCCAGTTGGGGATATACACCGCAATATAGATGGGGTTATCGGTCATGAAGGGAAACAAAAAACACGAAATCAGAATTCAAGCGGATCGAAGGGTTCGTCAGCCTGAGGGATACGATTGCGTTGTGTCGCGGAGGTATCCTCGCTCCTGAAAATCGACATCATCAAATCGTCCCGCTCTCGAAGATACTTTCGGGCTATTTCAAAAGCATCTACTAGCGCACGATAGGTAATCGTGCCAAAGAATATAACGAACAATGTAACCGTAAACGCAATCTGTCGAGGATCGTTTAAATCACGAAAACCTTTGAGGCCCAGAAGAAGCACAATTATGATGGCCAGAATCAGATAGAAGCTGATAGGCAGTTCCGCGATACACCGAAGCGCACTGCGCACGAATAGCCTCGGAAAGGTCGTCCGATAGTCGGGTTCTGGCGGCCGTTCAACACTCATCTGGCGGAAAACTCCTCTTGATCGGAGTATATCACATTTCCTTTTCTCAAAATGGAGCGCGAACAGGCTCTACAAAGGTCGGAATATCCAAAAAATATGCCAAAAAGGCTTTCGATTGTCTAGAATTTCAGGTATAGTTATTGTGGGAAAGATACCATATCCAGTGTTAGGGGGATCGCGCGCCGACATGACTATATTGCCGGAAAAAGTTGAGGGGTAACTTTTCGTCATGACCCTGCTCATCTGCGTGGGAGCCTCCGTGCTGAGTTCCCAGCTGATCTTGCTCACCGAACAGGATCGAATGGTGGAGGATACCAAACAGCAGTTGATCTTGCGTAGTAAACAACATAATTTCGATCTTATCCGATCGATGAATGAACGCTCTGATCTGGGCATGCTTCTGGCCGAAAAGTTTATTGCTGAATATGATGCGTCAATGAAGAATGCGCCCGAAGATGTTCCGCGTTTGCACGTTTCGGATACGGGAAACCGATTCGGTCTGTGGAATGCGTACGACGCGGGATATATTCTTTCCGATACGGCCACACTGGATGAAGCGATGACGACGCGCATTGAGCATGTCGCATCCGTTCTGGACGAACTTGCGCCTCGCTTCCCACCGAATTTTCTCAACTTCGAAATTGAAGTGGACGGAGAATTCTATATTGGCTCCCCCATATCCAGAGTGTACGCGCGCGCAAATAGCCCTCAGCTATCCCCTGGGCAATTCGAAGCGTCCAATGACAAGATCGAACGCTACTCGTGGGGCCCTATTCGTTATCATCCGGATCGTTCCGTCAGGGTTAGCACGCTTACCGTCCCCTTACTTCGCGAGGGCAATGTTATCGGAAGAATTACTGCCGACAGTATCATGGAAGGCATTATATCGAATATTCGTTCCTACTCCGTCGTCGGGAGCCAGAGTCACGCTCTGTTGATCAACAACCAGCGTGAAATCGTGATCCATCCTCCTCTAATGGAGCGACTCGAATCACGAAACCCTACCGACATTGAATCGCTGTCCATGAACATGAAGGACGAATCGAGTACAGCCACAATTTTGCGAGCAATTGAAGAAATCTCCGACGCAACGAATCCTTCATAGTTCATCGAATTCACGATGGACGGGATAGACTACTACGGGTATGTGGATCCCATCGACATCAATGACTGGGTATTCATCTCCTATATGAGTACCAACCCTATCGAGACCTATCTGGCTTCACTTCGATGGAAATCATTCGTGGCGGCAATCGTCTTGGCGATAATTCTTATGCTCATGATTCGGGATGCCTTTCAGCGACTCTTCCTCAATCGAATCATCGGACTCGAAAAAGCGACGAGGGACTATGCCGATCACCGTGAATTCGTTATCCCAAATCCCGGCAAAGACGAAATAGGCGAGCTCGCATATTCATTTCAGGAACTGGTTCAATCCCTTGAAGACGGGAAAACCAAGATCCAAAATCAATCTGATGAACTCGAAAAAGAAGTGTCACGACGACGCGAAGCCCAACTCTCCCTTGAAGAAAGTGAGGGCAAATTCAGAGCGCTGTTCGATCAATCGCCAGACGCTATCGTGCTGCTGGACAACGATACTTGGCGCGATTGCAACCAAGCAGCCCTGACCCTTCTACAATCGAGCGATCGTGATGGACTTATCCAGCAACGTATGGATCAGCTCTCTCCGCAATTCCAACCGGATGGGCAGGATTCCAAGGCAAGTTGGGCTCTGCATGTCAAGAGTGCATATGAAACGGGCCTGGCCTCCTTTGAATGGGTCATCCTGACTTCAAACCAGGAGACGGTATGGATTGATGTCCTGCTGACGCTCATCCCCTACGAGGGGGCCGAGGTTCTCTATGCGGTGATACGTGATATTCGTGCACGAAAACGTGAAGATGTCGAAAGAGTGCGCCTCACCACGGCCATCGAGCAAGCGGCCGAGTCCATTCTCGTCACCGACACGAACGGAATCATTCTCTACGTAAACCCTGCCTTTCTCGAACTCAACGGGTACAGTCGCGATGCCATCATCGGAAGCAACGCCTCCTCCATGTATGGCGAGAATATCGACGAGAAATCGATTCAAGATATGCTGGATGTCGCCTATCAGGGAAAAGTATGGAAAGGGCGCTCAACCCATCGTAAAAATGACGGCACCGAATACCAGGCAGAGACCACCATCTCTCCAGTCAAAGATGCTTCCGGCAACGTGATGAATGTGGTCTACGTGTTTCGCGACGTATCCAAAGAGGCCGCCATGGAATCCCAACTTCGCCAGGCGCAGAAAATGGAAGCGATTGGCGAATTGGCATCCGGTATCGCACATGAAATCAATACCCCGACCCAATATGTGGGCGGCAACATTCGATTTTTCAGAGATTCCTTCTCCGATATCAGCGAATTGCTCAAAAAAGTTCGGGTCATACTGGAACCCACACTCGACGCGGAAGAAGCATCGGCGAAACGCGATGAAATACGCGCCTATATTGAGGAGATTGATCTCGAATACTTGGAAGAGGAGTTGCCCATTGCCATCAGCCAATCACTCGAAGGCAACAGCCGCGTCGCCGAAATCGTGCGGGCTATGAAGGAGTTTGCACACCCCGGAAACGAAGAACTGACCGCCATCGACGTGAATCATACGATTCAGAATACCATATCAGTGGCGCGAAACGAATGGAAATACGTTGCGGAAATCGAAACCGATCTTGAGTCAGACCTTCCACTCACCCCGTGCTTCCCCGGTTCATTTAATCAAGTGATCCTTAACATGTTCGTGAACGCCGCCCATGCCATCAGCGAGGTCGTCGATGGCGGCGACAAGGGAAAAGGCGTCATCCGGGTATCGACACGCGAAGACAAGGGATGGATCGAAGTACGCATCAGCGATACGGGATGCGGCATTCCCGAAAAAAACCGGGTGAAGATTTTCGACCCCCTCTTCACCACCAAGGCAATCGGAAAAGGTACGGGACAGGGTCTCTCGATGGCCCATAGTGTGATCGTAGAAAAACATCAGGGAACCATCGATCTGGAATCAACGGTAGGCGAGGGAACGACCTTCATCATTCGTATTCCGCTCGAGGCGATAGAACTGGACGCGGCAGGATGAAGGACCCCACGAAAGACATGAACAAACAAGTGCTGTTCGTCGACGATGAACCTAACTTTTTGAGCGGGATAAAGCGTATGCTTCGTCCCTACCGCGACGAATGGGATTTACATTTTGCTGGCGGAGTGGATGAGGCTGTCGCACTGGTAAAACAAAAAACCTACGACACAATTGTTTCAGACGTGAGTATGCCTGTGAAGAGCGGTCTGGGTTTGCTTACTGAGCTCAGCGAACTCAATGTATTTGAAACAACCCCTGTCATTATTTTGACGGGTAATGCCGAAGCAGACCTGAAACGACGTGCGCTGGATCTCGGGACCACCGACCTCCTCAACAAACCTGTCGCCGAAGAGGATCTGGTCGCACGCCTTAATAGCACCCTGCGCCTCAAAGCGTATCGCGACGAACTTCAAAACCAGAATGAGATCTTGGAAGAAAGAGTTCTCGAACGCACCGCTGACCTCGAACGCGCCCGCAGAGACATCGTGTGGCGACTGGCAAAAGCCGGTGAATATCGCGACGAAGAAACGGGCGACCACGTCATAAGGGTTGCCTTGTGCAGCAAACTACTGGCGCAAGCACTGGAAATGTCCGAAGCCGATATACAGATGATATTCCTGACGAGTCCGTTGCACGATGTTGGGAAAATAGGCATTCCGGACAACATCCTCTTAAAACCGGGAAAACTGACGCCCGAAGAGCGTACTATAATGGAATCCCACTGCGCCATTGGTGCGACCATCCTCGAAGAGGCCCCAAAAGGAATCGACCGTTTTCTGGAACTACCCGGTATGGATTCACCGGTTCCGGAAGTCGAAGAACGTGACGGAATTCGCACAATGGCCAAAGAAATTGCGATGACACATCATGAAAAATGGGATGGTAGCGGCTACCCCAATGCGCTCGTCGGTGAAGACATCCCCGTTTCCGGTCAAATTGTCGCCATTGCCGACGTCTTCGATGCCTTGCGCTCGACACGTCCCTACAAAAAAGCATTTACGTTTGATAAAACCATGGAGTTAATGCGCCAAGGAGTCGGGAAACACTTCGCACCTCGCGCCTTTGAAGCCTTTGAAACCATCACGCACCAATTCGAATCCGTACGCCAGGAATACTCGGAATAGCATAGGTAGAGACACTCATGAAACGTGTAATTTTTGTCGATGACGATGTGAACATTGGACAAGCCATGAAGCGCATGCTACGACCCATGCGTAACGAATGGGAAATGGTCTTCTGCTCAAGTGGTGAAGAAGCCCTGGCGGTGCTGGAGGAACAAGGCGCTTTCGCGCATCATCATATCCGACATGCACATGCCGGGTATGCACGGGCATGAACTATTGGTCGCCGTTATGGAGAAATATCCGCAGACCATCCGCTTTGCGCTCTCCGGCTCTCCGGGTGCGAGTAGCATGATCAAGACTTCCGCCATTGTTCATCGATTTTTACTCAAACCCTGCGATCCCCATCACCTGCTGGGCTTGATCATCAGAGCTTTTGAACTGCGTGACCAATTGAGCGATAAGCGTGTGCAGGACATCCTCATGGACGTCACCGGGGTTCCTTCCGTTCCCGTGGTCTACAAACAAGTGATGAAAGAGATGCAAAAGGATCCTGTTTCTGTTCAGGCGACCGCTGATTTGATCGAGACCGATGCTGGCCTCTCTTCGAAAATATTGCCGATCATGAACACCTCAGAATTGGGTTTGTCTCAACGTGTCACCAATGTCGGGCAGGCGGTCAAAGCCTTGGGACTCGAAAACATTCGAAATCTGGTGCTGATGGCCGAAGTCTTTCAGTCTGCAGACGAAAATGCGATGCCCGAGAATTTCGACCTGGAAGTTTTATGGCATCATTGTCTTCAAGTCGCGAAATACGCGAGGACCATTGCCGAAAGCGAGACCAGTGATCGCAAAATTCCCGAGGATAGCTTTACTGCCGGGCTGCTACACGATATCGGGCAGATCATTCTCGCCATGCGCAAACCCGAAGAGTTCAGCCGGGCCATCCAGGAATCCATTGATGAGGGGGTTCCTCTGGTTGAAAAAGAACGTGACATTATCGGAGCAACGCACGCCGAAATTGGCGGATTGCTACTCGAATTGTGGGGCTTACCCTATCCCATCGTCGAAGCGATCACGTTCCATACGGACCCCTCGTTGTGTACCCAAAACGAATTTTCAGCCCTCACCACTGTTCACGTGGCCAACTATTTTTGCGAAGACAAGGACGATTCGGTCGTGGTCGACGCACAAGGTATTGATACCGTACACCTCGATGAACTCGAGCTGACCAGCCACTATGGAAGACTGGTACGACATTTGTCACGAAGACGAAGACGATCTGGAAAAATATCGTTAAATCGTCACGTATGCCGGTCAGCTCCTTCGAAGGCTACACGTATCTCATCCGAAAACAAGACGAAGGTGACTGCAATCTCCGCGTCGGCTGCCTTCAAGAAACGCTTCACCTCCGCCAACGCGATTTCAGCCGCGTCTCCAACCGGATATCCGTACACGCCGCAGCTGATGGCCGGAAACGCAATCGTCGATACATCGTGTTCCACCGCGAGCTCTAAACTTCGTCGATAACAACTGGCCAGGATCTGCGCTTCACCCTTTGACCCATCGGTATAGACCGGCCCGACCGTATGGATAACCCTTTGCGCGGGTAAGTTGCCGCCATTCGTAATCCTGGCATCCCCGGTAGCGCAGCCACCCAGCAGACGACATTCTTCAAGTAAAGCAGGACCCGCCGCTCGATGAATCGCGCCATCCACTCCTCCGCCCCCGAGCAATGTGTCGTTTGCAGCGTTGACGATGGCATCAACGCAAAACGCGGTGATGTCTCCCTCAACAATCGAGATCGCAGGACTCATTGGACAACCCCTCAGACGTTTTCGCTCAACCCCTCTGTACCGAATGCAGCCTCAAACACATGCTCTACGATGCGTTCCACAGCCACCGGTTGCGCCATGCTCTTCGCCGCCTCCTCCATGGCATCCAGTGTATCCGGATCTGCAAGAAGGTTTCGTATTTCCGAAAGGATTTTACCACCATCGCCCCAGCAATCATCATCAAGTACAACCAACGCAGCACCCGCCTCTTCAAAAGCCCGCGCGTTCTTCTCTTGATGATTGTCGGTCGCATGTGGATAAGGAATGAGGAGCGAAGCACGACCGACTTGTGCAATTTCCGCCGTGGTCGACGCACCCGAGCGGCTGACAATCAATCGAGCGGACGCGCAGGCAGTGACCATATCATCGATGTACCCGTAAACATTCACCAGCGCATCAGATTTGTTCGCAGCCTCGCGCGCTTCACCCACATCCGAAGGCCCGGTCATCCACATCAATTGAAACTCGTCCGGTTTCATCTGTTCAACCGCATGGCCAATCGCCCGATTAATGGACTGCGCGCCTTGACTGCCGCCACAGACCAGCACCACAGGAATCGAAGGATCAAACTCGAGCGTTGCGCAGGCCTCCGAGCGGTCCGGAGCAGTTGCGAATCCTGCACGCACTGGATTACCCACCACTTCAGCGCGTTCGGCCGGATACTTCCCTTTCGTATCGGGAAAACTCAGCAGAATTCGATAGGCTTCATTCGCGAGCAGGATGTTGGCCATACCCAGCTGCTTGTTCTGTTCATGAATAATGGTAGGAATTCCCATGCGCTGCGCCGTCCACATTAACGGAACAGACACGTATCCGCCCACGCCCACAACGACCTGCGGACTAAATTTTCGTAAGTGAAAATAGGATCGAATGACACCTCGCGCCAGATGCATACCCGCCCACAGTTTCTTGATTCGACTCCCCCGTGGCCAACCCTTCACCGGGACTGCTCGGAAGGGAATCGACTGATCCGCACACACGCGTTCCTCAATCCCACCAGCACAACCGACCCATTGCAGCTCGAATCGCGGATCTCTTTTCTTGATCTCTTCAATAATGGCAATCGCCGGCGAAGTGTGTCCGCCCGTGCCGCCGCCTGTAATCATGACCCGCATAAGAATTGGCTTTCGGATTTCGTGTCGGTTTTGGAATCAAGTCTGGGAGACTGGTTGCACCATCTTACGTTTTGCGGGCTCGGCCTGCAAGCCGATATTGATAAGCACACCCGCCATCGCCATAAAGACCATTAGCGATGTCCCGCCCCGGCTAATGAACGGCAACGGGAGTCCCTTCGTCGGAAGTAAACCAATGGTTACGGCCATGTTAAAGGCCGCCTGGAAGGAGATGAGCCCGGCAATGCCCGAGGCGAGCAAGGTGCCGAACAAGTCGGGTGCGCGATTGGCGATGCGCACCGCCAACAGCAAAAATGCCGTAAACAAACCGGCCAATAGAAGCGTAGCGACCATTCCCATCTCTTCGGCCCACACCGTCAAAATGAAGTCCGTGTCCGATTCCGGGATATAGTTGAGCTTTTGTTCACCAGCGCCAGCACCCATGCCCCAAACACCCCCTTTCACGAAGGCGGTCATTGATTGAATAAGCTGAAAACCGGTATCGCTCGCGTTTCCCCAGGGATCGAGAAAGGCTGTTATCTTTCCGGCGCGATACTCACTCGTTTTGATAAGAACCCACACGGCCGCCGCTGCGGGAATGAGCGACGGTGCCAGATAATACCAGCGAATTCCCGCAACAAAAAACATGAAGAAAGCCGTAACACACAATACCACCGGCGTGCCCAAATCGTTCTCGAGAAGGGTCAACGCGGCAAACACGATCATGATAATCATGGCCGGCAGGTACCCTTTGTTCAGCGTACCAATCTCTTCCTGATTCGTCGATAATTTCACTGCCAACAGAAGAATCAATGCAAATTTTGCCATTTCCGATGGTTGAAAGCGGAAGCCGCCCAATTCAATCCATCGACGCGCCCCGTTCAGCTCCACCCCAATCCCCGGAATAAGAACGAGAATCAGCAATGCGATTGATGTACACACAATGGCCCTGAATACGATTCGATTCTTGAGAATATGGTAGTCAACCCGAGTACCCATATACAGAAGCATCAATCCGACGCCCAGCATCTGGTAGTGTCGAAGTATTCTCTCTTCCCCGTAAGGCTGCACGGCGAGCGCACTATAAACCGAATAGATTCCGACAAACACCAGGGCCATGATAATACTCAGCAGGGCAATCGATTCTCTTCTCATGAGTTGGCTCCATGCACGGTTCGTGTCGGGGTGAGGGCGGTGACACATCGCTTAAAATCCTTGCCGCGTTCTTCAAAATTCGCATACATATCAAAACTCGCACACGCCGGCGATAAAAGCACGGTGTCACCTGTGTTTGCCTGTTCGTGCGCACAAACCACTGCGTCATTCATCGATCTGGCGCGAAATACCGGAACCGTCGGCGACCAGGCTTCATCGATCAATGGCGCATCTGTACCGATCGCCACCACGCATGAGACGCGGGAATGTATCAGCGCACCCAACGAAGCATAATCACTGCCCTTACCTTCTCCGCCCACAATTAACACAATTGGCCTGTCAAAACTCTCAAGTGCTACCCGAAGGCTGTCCAAATTGGTCGCCTTCGAATCATTGTAAAACGCGATTCCGTCTAATTCCCGGACAGCTTCGATGCGGTGCTCGACCCCCCGAAAAGAGCCCAACCCGCGTTGCAGAGCATCCTTTTCGACGCCCACGACCGACAGCACCGCCACTGCCGCCAAGATATTTTCCGAATTGTGTCTACCCGGCAAGGGAGAATCGCTTCGATGTGCCATCTCTACTCCGTTCACGCGTAGCGTATCATCTACAATGGCAACCGCACACTCCGATGACGCGCCAAAGGTTAGGATCGATGCAGACACATTCTCTGCCATCGCCAAGACGACGGAATCATCCGCATTCAAAATCGCAACATCCTCGGCTGTCTGATACTGGAGTAGCCGCGCCTTGACCGCCGCATAGTTTTCCATCGTTTTATGGCGACCCAAATGGTCGTTGCTCAAATTCAGCACGACAGCAATGTCGGGGCGAAACGTTTGGGTGCCTTCAAGTTGGTAACTGCTGACTTCAAGCACAAGGTATTTTGGTTGCGACTCCAACAATGCCACTTCAGAACACGGCATGTCGTTATTGCCCGCGAGCGCAACGGATTTTCCGATACTTGGTAGCAAATGCGCTATCAGCTCCGTGGTCGTCGTTTTCCCGTTGGTCCCTGTCACCGCGATGACCGTGGAGGAAACGAATCGACTCGCCAATTCAAGTTCACTGAATACAGGAATATTTTTATCGCGAGCGATCGTGCACAAGTAATGCTCGTATGGCACACCAGGACTTGGTATCAACAATGCTGCGTCGGATAGTGCTACATCGCTATGCCCCCCACATTCATAGGCGATGCCAAGCGCGTCCAGCTCCCGACAAAAATCACTGCACTCCTCGCGTCTACGGCGCTCCGAGATAAATGGATTCCCACCGTGGTGCAACACAAGGCGTGACAAAGCCAGGGACGTCCTCCCCATGCCGATAATCGTCACTTTTTGGTTTTGTAATTCCATCGTTATCTCAGTTTCAACGTTGCCAGGCTCAACAGCGCGAAGAGGAACGCCACAATCCAGAATCGAATGGTCACCTTTGTTTCAGACCACCCGAGTAATTCAAAATGATGATGCAAAGGGGCCATTCGAAAGACACGCTTCTTGCGCAATTTGAACGATCCCACCTGAATAATCACGCTCAACGTTTCCAATACGAAGAGTCCCCCGACAATCGGCAACAGCAATTCCTGTTTCGTTAGAATCGCCATCGTCGCTATCACGCCCCCAAGAGCCAGCGATCCCGTGTCCCCCATAAACACTTCGGCCGGATGCGCATTGAACCACAAAAAACCCAAACCCGTCCCCAGAAGGGCCGCTCCGAATACCGTAAGCTCACTGGCCTGCGGTATGTGCGTGATGAAAAGATAACTGGACCAATCCGCGCGACTCACAACATAGGCGAGTGCCGTGAACGCCGACAGCGATATGATCGATGCACCCACCGCCAGGCCATCCAGGCCATCCGTCAAATTGACTCCATTTGATGTAGCGACGAGAATGAATATGACGAAGGGGATGTACAAGATGCCGAAGGGTATCAGTAAATTTTTCACCCCCGGCACCGCAACCTGCGTGTGCATATTCTGAGGACTCGCTGCCATGAAATTCGGTGAAGCCGATTCCAGCAAAAGACGATTCATGCGTACCAATTCCATCGCTCCAAGCGAGAGTACTCCTTTATCAATGTACCCTTGCGCTTCGGCTGGCAGCTCGATAGAATCCCACACCGCCGCTTCATGAACACTCGTATTCAACAGTGAGGCATTCAACAGGGAAAGCAGTCCGCCCTGAATTTCCGCCCCGTCATCTGACTGCATGATAATTTCAATGGTTCCCGGAAACTGTGACACGAAGGGGTACAAGGGTGATTCATCATTCCTCTCGGCCCCAATTAATGCGATAGCGAATCCCGGCCAGTCCTCTACATCTGCCTTGTTCAGATACGTGTTCCCCAGAGTCACTGGATTCATCACGAGCACGGTGCCAAGCACCAAACCCACTAGAATTTGACCGGAAAATTTTGCGCGCGTACTCAATCCGTCATTATGTTTGCGGCGCAGCTTAATGTAGTCGTCCAGAAACCCCACCGCGCCCATCGCCACCAGAACGCCCGTCGCAATCAGAAGCAGAGGGTTCGTGAGCGTACTCCACAACGCCAACGAAGCCAGGGTCGCCAGAATAATCAGCATGCCGCCCATTGTCGGGGTGCCCGCCTTACCCTTGTGCAAATCATGAAGATCCTGAACGTGGTCCTTCTTGATGAACTGGCCGACTTTCAACGCACGCAACCATCCCAATACCCAAGGCCCTATCAATACACTGACAATGAATCCAGTGAACAATGCGCCGCCCGCGCGAACGGTATGGTAGCGAAATATGTTGAGCGCGCTCACCGAATCAGAAAAATAGTCTGCTAAATAATAGAGCATCGAAGTCCTATCGGTCGGGACGGCGGATTAGTCATTGGACCACCCCATCTTCTCCGCCAAATGTTCAATAACCTTCTCCATCGTCATTCCCCGGGATCCCTTGAACAACAGCGTGTCCCCCTCACGAATCACCAATGCCAGCGCGGATGCCATTTCTTCGTGACCTTCAAAAAGCTGCGCGTCTTCAACACCGGATGCACGTGCGCCTTGGATGACTTCCTCGGCAAAAGGCCCCCTGACCAACACCCTGTTTATACCACGTTTGCCCAGTTCAGTTCCCGTTTTATAATGTAATTCAGGCGCATCCGGCCCCAATTCTCCCATGCCCCCCAGCACGGCAATTCGCTTCCCAGTGGTCGGTCTGACCTCCAGTGCCTCAATCGCCACCGCCATCGAAGCCGGGTTCGCATTGTAGGTATCGTCAATAATTTCATAACCGTCCCGCATGCTCACTTTGAATCGCGAGGCATTCAGGCACGCCGCGCGCAGTGGTGCCTCAAAATCCTCGATTCCATGCTGCAAGCCGACGGCTACGGCCAGCAATACGTTCTGAATGTGCGCCGGGACATAGATGGGTAGCCGCAGGACGCCGACGGGGTCAATATCGATCACCATATCTCCGTCATCGCCAAATTCCCAACTCCGAAGCGATACCTCGCCACCCGTGCCGAAGGTGACACACGGGCCCGAAATCGTCGTAGCGATATCCACGCAGCGGGAGTCGTCGGTGTTTACGTAGAATCGGCCTCCTTGCTGAAGGCCCGAGGCAATCTCCGATTTGGCCCGCGCAACGTCTTCGATTGTTCCAAAGCCCTCCAAGTGCGCCTCGGCGATCATCGTGATGACGGACTCGGTAGGGCGCGCAATCTCACAAAGCCTGGCAACCTCACCGGGATGATTCGCGCCCATCTCAAGCACCAGAAAATCCGTAGTGGCGTCCGTTCGTAAAATGGACAGCGGACATCCGATTTCATTATTAAAATTGCCCTGCGTCTTCACCACGCTGAACTTTGTTTCAAGCAGGGCTGCTGTGAGATCTTTACTCGACGTTTTACCGCACGAGCCGGTTATCGCGAGCACGGGAATGTCATACTGAGCACGATGGAAGGCGGCGAACTCCTGAATCGCACGTTGAACATCTGAAACGACGATGCAACGCCCCTGAACGACATGGCGCGTACATACCACGGCACACCCCCCCTTAGCCAAGGCCTCCTCTACGAAATCATTCCCATCAAAATTCGCGCCTGACAAGGCAAAAAACAGATCCCCCTCCATGAGAGTGCGCGTGTCCGTCGAAATCGCATGAAAGGCAAAGGGAACTCCAGAATACTCCCCCACGATCGCATCAAGCACTGCGCTATGCGTATAAAGCCAATCCGGATTCATACCTTTGCCTCCAGCCATGCGCGCGCCACTTCACGGTCATCAAAATGGATCGTCTCCGTATTTAGAATCTGATAGTCCTCATGCCCCTTACCCGCGATCATGACGAGATCACCCGCTTCGGCACCATCCAAAGCCGACTCAATGGCATCTTTTCGATTTTCGATGACCACATAATCGATATCGCGCTTCTTGCCCGCGCGTTGCATCCCCATTTCCGTGTCCAAGAGTATGCGTTCGGGCGATTCCGAGCGTGGATTGTCCGACGTTATAATCGCGTAATCCGCCAGCTCAGCCGCGACCACCCCCATTTTCGGGCGTTTCGTTTTATCACGATCACCGCCACACCCGAACACGACACGAAGCGTTCCCGAACAAATGGCTCGGGCGGCGATTAGGACATTTCTCAAGCCATCTTCGGTGTGCGCGTAATCCACAATCACATGGTAGGGCTGCCCACAATCAATCGCCTCGAAACGCCCCGGAATAGAAGGAAGCGTTCGCGCGGCCTCGGCAATAGAGTCAATCGAGATCCCCATAGTCCCGCAAACGGCTGCCGCTCCCAAAAAGTTGCTGATGTTGTGTTGCCCCAACAATCCCATCGAACAGCGCGCACGCCCCCACGGCGTATCCAGCATGAAGTCCGTGCGATTCGCATCAAGATGCACATCCTCGGCAAACACGTCGCCGCCCTCGCCAAAGGCCCATTGCACACGGGCACCTGCCTCCGCAAAAGCATCAAAACAGGGGTCTTCGGCATTCGCGACCGTAAAGCCCGTTTCCGCAGGAATGGATCGGAAAAGTTTCAGCTTTTCGTCGCGATACTCATCCATATTCGCATGATAATCGAGGTGATCCTGAGTTAAATTCGTGAACACCGCGCCATCAAACGCGATGCCCGATACCCGCTCCTGCTCAAGCGCGTGGGAACTGACTTCCATGACCACATGGGTGCATCCCGCATCGCGCGCCTCAGCGAACAACTTCGCGAGATCTTCGTTAAACGGTGTCGTGTGCGGTGCGTCTCGATGTTTTCCCGCGATGACATAGCCGAGCGTTCCAAAACAGGCCACGGCATGTCCCGCCGAGCGTAAAATATGTTCAACAATGGTAACTGTACTCGACTTGCCATTCGTGCCGGTCACACCGATCACCGTTATATCCGCCGAAGGATCGCCCTGCAGGCGATGTGCAATCAGCCCCAGCGCCCGTCGTGCATGAGGCACAACCAAAACCGGAACGGACACCTCCGACAGTTCGCGCTCACTGAGTATTACGACCGCGCCCGCTGCGATGGCATCATCAACGTAGTCGTGTCCATCAAGACGCTCGCCCTGAACGGCCGTGAACAGTGTTCCAGGCCCGACCTTACGTGAGTCTTCCGTCACCTGAACAATCGAAATTTCAGGATGGGTTTCAGCAGAAATAGTCTCAACTGCGCCAAGACATTCTTTTACTTCATGAAGCGTTATCGGAGTCGACATGATGTCCAAATACCAGTTTGCAAACCTGCACATCCGCAAGAAGCGTCCCCACGGCTGGGTCTTGCGACACAACGCGCCCTGCCCCCTGAGGATCCCACTCGATACCCAGTTCCAGCGCCATGAGCTTCGCTTGACGTTTTGTTAGTTTTTCGAAATCGGGGAGCCGCGGCCCATTGATGTCTTTATCCGTGGAGACCGAAACAAGTTCCAGACTGTCGAACGATTCTTCATACATGGAGGGTTCGAATACCTCGAGTTCATCTAGAAACACAACGGTATCTTCATCATTCATTTCCTTGGCAAACAGATTTCGATTGCGTTCGAAGAATGTCGGATCCTCCATCGGATCTTTCGGAACGTTCAAATTCACTAACGCTTCGCGAACCACTTTTTGAAAGACAGGTGCGCATACATAACCGCCGAAATGATTCTTGATCATCGGTTCATGGACCACAATTACGCAGGTAATTTTTGGATCGACAATGGGCGCGAAGCCTGCGAACACGGTCGTGTAGCGATCCTCGTAATATCCTCCACCGCCAGGCATGGCGATCTCCGCGGTTCCCGTCTTCCCTCCCGCCCGGTACTCGGGTATCGCTGCTCGCTTCGCGGTACCATGTTCACTGGAAACAACACGGTATGCGAGATCACGCATCAGCGCAGACGTCTCCTCGGAAAGCACGCGGCGGCGCTCCCCCTCTTCAAAGCGATAGGTCAGCGCGCCACTTTGATCCCGGATTTCCTTCACCAGATGTGGCTTGACCGTACGCCCCCCGTTGGCAATTACGCTGAAGGCCTGTGCGAGTTGCGGCATCGTCACGGATATTTCCTGCCCCATCGGTAGCGAACTCATCGAGTATCCGCTCCACTTTTCTAGGCGGCGAAAGTAACCTGGGCTTTCCAGCGGAACCTCCAGCCCTGTTTTGGCACCGAATCCAAAGCGACGTATCCAGGACTCAAGGCGCTCCGGTCCTAGCAAGTCCGCGACTTTGATAATCGCAATATTGCTCGACTGCACGAAGGTTTCTCCGAAAGGCGTTACGCCCAGTCTATGGGTATCATGAATTACGCGACGGCGATACGGTCTGAACAGACCATTCATGCAATCAATCGGTGTTTCCGTCGTCACCAGGCCCAGTTCCAACGCCGCCGCCGCCGTCACTATCTTGAACGATGACCCCGGCTCAAAAAAATCCGTCACCGCGCTATTGAGGCGGTGCTCTTCCTTGCTGCTCCCATATTCATTGGGATCAAAAGCTGGACGCGTGGCCATTGCCAGGATTGCACCCGTATCCGGATCCATGATCAATCCCATCGAGCGCTTGGCCTTGTGCAGCAGCATCGCCTTATCCAACTCTTGTTCAAGCGTATACTGCAACTGCGCGTTGATCGTCAGCGTGATATCATCTCCACCCGTCGGTGCTCTGTAGGTACCCGCGGCTATGGCTCGACGCCCGCTGTCGACCCGCATACTCATTTCGCCCGCTTCGCTGAATAAATGCTTGTCGAACTTTTTTTCGATTCCTTCAATTCCCCGGCCTGCAAGATTGGAAAACCCAAGCACCTGAGAGGCCAAATCCTTTTCAGGATAGAACCGAATCGCCTCATGCTGCATCAGCAATGCTTTCGGCTCAGGACTATCCTCTATGTTTCCGATTCGCAGAGACTCTTCCTTGCTCATCCGTCTTTTCAACCAGACGAGCTGCATCGGCTTTCCCTTCGAATTCGTCCGGGTAACACGCTCGTACAGATCCTCATACGTCAGCTCCATTCGTCGCGACAAATAGAGAGCGAGCTGTTCAGGATTATCCACCCTCTCCGGGTTGACACTCAACGAGGGGACTTGGCGATTCGTCGCAAGCGGACGCCCGTTCACGTCGAAAATCGTGCCTCTGGGGCGTTCCACCAACTTCCTGCCTGTGTGATTGAGCACTTCTTGCGAGAACCGCAGGTCGGGATCGATTTGGAACTGAACGAGACGAATTCCGATCAGGCCAAAGACACCCACCATCGCTATCGCGATAAGGCGCAAACGTATACGGTGTTCATCGCTGGTCTTGCTCAAAGCGGCATCTTTGGACTTTTTAGTCTTGTTCTGTCGACTCTTGGGCATGAATATTCTCCTCCTCTTCGCTCACCAGTGTATTCTCGGCCAGTTCATACTCAATTCGAATGAGGACACTTCGAGCGGGCGATGAGGATGCGGCGTGGGCGGGCAGAAACGTCGCCTTGTCCGCAAGTGATCGCTCGATTGCTATCGGCGGCACCACCACCAACTGGTCGGAGGTCGGCAATTGAAGATCCATGGACGGCGCACGACGCGCCATTCTCTTGATACTGGCTAATTCATGATTGGTGACCTGAAGATCCTCGATTTCCTTCCGGATCTCCTCGATCATGGTCTTGCGATCATTCGTAGCGAACTGATTTCGGATGCGTGCCGACTCCCAATACGCAAAGGTCATGAACAACACCATCGGACCCAGAAGAAACGGCAATACTTTCCACCAGCCATGCAAGCTCGCTCGACGCTTTCGCCCGGTTTTTTTCGCCATAGTGCCCTGATCCCTCTGGTCGCGCTAGATGACGCGTTCGGCAGCCCGCAACTTCGCACTCTTCGCCCGCGGGTTCTCCGCGATTTCATGCGCACCAGCCAGCACAGGTTTCGGTGTCAACACCTTGAGCCGCGCAGGGTGCGTGTGTTTGAGACGACCATCCGCATGCAATTCCTGCCGTGGCCGCCCCGCATCTTTCAGTTTGTGCTTGATGATGCGATCTTCGCCCGAATGAAAGGCGATGCACACCAGTCTTCCGCCGGGCTTCAAGGCATCAATCGCTTGATCCATAAATCGTTCTAATGCCCCTAACTCATCGTTCACCTTGATCCGGATGGCCTGAAACACCGTCCTTACCTCCTCCGGAACACCCGACACAAATGGGAACGCCTCTCGCACCGCGGCAACCAAATCTGCAGTCGTACTTAATCCCGATGAAACCCGCCACCGGCAAATTGCAGCCGCTACTGTTCTAGCTCTACGGATATCCCCGTACCGTTTGAGTACGTCGGCCAGTTCCTTCTCAGAAACATCGGCCAACCAGGACTCAGCAGATACATCCGCGGTCCGATCCATGCGCATATCCAAAGGCCCCTCCTCCTGAAAGGTGAAGCCGCGCGCCGGATCGTCCAGCTGCATACTCGATACCCCCGCATCGATTAAAACACCATCTACTTCTGTCTCTCCAGTTTCCTGGAGCACTTCATAAAGTCGGTCATAATTACGATGCAGAATGGTTGCCTGCGAAAACGATTTAAGCCGTTCCCGTGCCTTTTCAACTGCGCGTAGATCCCGGTCCAGCCCGAATACTCGGCCATGTTCACCTAGCTGTTCAGCTATGCGAATCGTATGACCACCCAGGCCAGCCGTTCCATCTACATAAAACCCATCCGGCCGGATGTTGAGCCACTCAATGGCTTCATCCGCCAGAACCGTTACATGCACACTAAGCGGCTTTCTGCCACCCTTGCACGGCCTGACCTTCTGTCTCGAAGGTATCGAACAGATTCGTCACACCCGTCATGCGAAAAAGACGCTGCGTGTAAAGATTCAGCCCCACGAGCTTCATGTCTCCGTTGTACGAACGGAACTGACGAAGTCGTTCAACCAACACCCCGACACCTACGTAACTGATGAACTTCATTCCGGACAGATTGACGATGACATTGTAGCCATTGTCACGCAGACAATTGACCAGGGCAATACGAAGATCCTTCACCCCGTCCTCATCCACATCGCCTATCACCCGAATGACCGTTACGTCACCCTGTAACTCTTTTTCGATGCTCAACATCGCTCTCTCCTCCACACACCGTTGTCACACACACCTGATTTATAGATTACGATCTTAGGCGTCGCCCTCGGATACCGAAGCCGGCGCGAAAAGACCGCTTGCCATCGCTTTGTACTCGTCTTCCTTACTCTCCTGAAATGCCCGCCACCTATCCTTGCTCCACAACTCAAGATGGTCGCCGACACCGACAAGAGACACTTCTTTATCGAGTCCCGCGTATTCACGAAGATGAGTAGGTACTGAAAGACGTCCTTGACGATCGGGTTGCACTTCAGCCACGCTACCGAACATCATGCGCCGCACGTCAATCGCATGCGCATCTAGTGTAGAATGGGTAGAAGCTTGAATACGGATTTTGTCCCACTCTTCTTTCGGAAAGATAAAAATGGAACCATCATACCCGCGTGTCATATACCACAGAACATGCCCCAAGGTGGACATGGTTTCCCGATACTTGCGGGACACCGTGATGCGTCCTTTGTCGTCAAGTGTCGTCTGTGATTCACCAAAATACATGATATTTTCCACTTTCTCCCACTTAGTCTCAATAAATTACCACCATCCGATCAGATTGTCAAGAGAAATCTAAGCATTTTTCACTCCGCCAAAATTCACAAATGCGATTTATGGGTAGTTTTTAAATATCTATGTCTATATATGGTGTACAGGTTTTAAAATACCGCAATATATAGTAATAATAATGATATTTACAGATGTGTAAATTTTTCCCTAAAAATTGAAAATTTATCGCTTAAGGGTGGGGGAATGGGGAAATATCGCTGAAAATCGACCGCATTCGAGGGTTTTCTTCGTGATCTCTGTGGCCATCGTGGTAAAAAGAGGGTCGGAGTCACCGCACAGGGCGAACCGAAGAAACGGGGGCAGGATTCAGCTAGAGACTCTGATTCGCTTCAATCAAGAGACTCTATAATCGCTGAAAAATGAGCTTATTCCCCCTTGAATTCGGGCTGGCGCTTCTCAAGAAAGGCAGACACGCCTTCGGCGAAGTCTTTGGTCATATTCGTGAGCAAAAACTGATCGGTGTCCATGTGCATGATTGCCTGGTCAGCGGATCCCGCAATGGCGTTCGCACTACGTTTTATCATCTGTGCCGCAATCGGTGGTTTCGCGGCATAGGCCTGAGCCATCTCTTCAGCGCTTGACATCAACTGACTCTGAGGAACGACTTCATCCACAAAACCCCATTCCAGCAGGGTATCTGCGGTTTCGCGTTCACCCAGAATTACAAAACGTTTGGCACGCGCAGGCCCAATCAGGCGCACACATAATGGCAATCCATACCAACTGAGATTCATCCCTAGATTGATCTCCGGATAGGCCACGAAACTGCCCTCTGCCGCGATACGGAAGTCCAGTGCGGAAACAATCACCCCTCCCCCACCCAACGCGCCTCCATTAATGGCCGCAATGGTAATCTGGTTGATCGCCAGTAACTTAGCGGCCATACGCTGCCCCAGCGTCGTGTGGCGTTGACGCTCCAACAGCGGGGCTTGCGCCAGGGCCTGCCGTTTGGGATCGGTCAAATCTGCGCCAGCCGTAAAATACTTGCCTGCGCCCGTAAAAATAACTACCCTCGTCTCATAATCATGCAAAAACGAGTCCGCGACCTGACAAATCTCTTCCATGAGATCCACGCTAAGCGCGTTCAGTTTGTCCGGCCTGTCGAGCGTGACGGTAGCAACTAGGCCGTTTTTCTCAACGCGCATATATTCGTATGTCATGATTTTCTCCACTGCAACTTGATTTTAAGAAGTAGTAGTGTCGCGGAAAACCATCGTCGTGTTCAACCAGCACCACCAATATCGACTCGGGAATTTGCCCAATAAGCCAAAAACAAAGTTTAGCTTCCAAATAACCGGATGTGTTACCATGTGCCGTCGATTCAATGATGACGGGGCAGTCTCCCGTCGATACACGTCTGAAAGGACAATCAAGAGGTTATGGAAAAAGAAAAGGCCATAGAACTGGAAGGTATCGTGCAGGAACCACTTCCCAATGCCATGTTTAAGGTCAAATTAGACAACGGGCACGAAATTTTGGCACACATTTCCGGGAAAATGCGGAAATTCTATATTCGCATCCTTCCTGGCGACAAAGTGAAGGTCGAAATGTCCCCATACGACCTGTCTAAAGGGCGAATCACGTACCGTTACCGCTAAGAAGTATACTTTAAGTTAGGTATCTATTTCTGATAATTCTCCCCTAATCCAGTATATCCCGTATATCCCGTAGAAAAGTTCACATTATCGGGCAAGGTAGGGCATAGTACGTACACTGATATAAGAGTCTACTATCAGCGTAACCTGATGTCGGGGGAAAAGGGTTCGTGCGCGAATACGCGAAAGGTTTTCGAGGGGCTTACGCCTCTTCGGCCGGTGTTTTTTCATCTCTATTTATTCTCTCTTTACTCGTCGTTCCGTTTACGCCATCGGCGCAGGCCGTCGATGATCTAATGGGACTGTCCTTGCAAGATTTGCTGGACGTTGACGTTACATCCGTCTCCAAGAAATCGGAGCGGCGATCCGAAGCGGCAGCAGCAATATACGTCATCTCAAATGATGATATTCGCCGTTCAACCGCAACTTCCATCCCCGATCTGCTCCGGACAGTTCCCGGCGTTAACGTTGCTCAGATAGATGCACACACCTGGTCCGTTACCGTGCGTGGCCAAGGCGGCGAATACGCAACTAAATTACTTGTTCTCGTCGACGGACGTAGCGTGTACACTCCGTTATTCTCAGGTGTGTTCTGGGACACCATCGACCTTGTGCTTGAAGATGTTGACCGCATTGAAATTATTCGCGGGCCCGGCGGCACGTTATGGGGCGCCAACGCGGTGAACGGTGTCATCAACATAGTCACGAAACCCGCAGATGAGACGCAAGGCGGATTGATATCGGCAGCAGCAGGCAGCCCCCTTGACGGCAGCCTGAGTCTGCGCTACGGCGACAAAATCGGCGATGACCACTTCTATCGCATGTATGTAAAGGGTGTTAAATATGATGATGCCGGCTCGGATTTGTTTGGCGGAGATGCAAACGATGGCTGGGAACAAGGACGCGGTGGATTTCGTTATGACCACGATATCGACGAACAACAGCATTTGACCATTCAGGGTGACTATTTCTCCCTCTCCTCAAATTCGGATTATATGATCCCTGAGATTTCCCCACCGGTGTTTACCCGAACTCCAATCACCAAAATTCACACGGGCTTCAATGCCCTGGGTCGTTGGACGAATAACTACAACGATACAGACGAAATATCCATCCAAGCCTATGTCGACACCTACCATTACGACTCGCAAATTTTGGACGAACGTAGAAAAACATTCGATCAGGAGTTTCAGCATCATGTGCAACTGCGCGACAGACACGAACTGATTTGGGGGTAGGGTATCGCTACTCGGAGGACACGATTTATCCGACCGCAACATTTGAAACTGTACCGACCAGCGATTCGCAAGATCTTTTTAGCATATTCATCCAAGATGAATATCGAGTGAACGATGCGTTTCGTGTAACGCTGGGCACGAAAATTGAACACAACGATTACACCGATTTTGAAATACAGCCAACACTGCGAGCCAGTTGGCTTGCGTCAGATACACAGACGCTTTGGGCGGCAGTATCCCGTGCAGTACGTACACCCAATCGCGCCGAAAACGACATGCGTCTATTCATTCGCCCGTTGCCTCAAGTGTTCAACCTTCCAATCCCCGGCGTTATATTCGGAAACGAATATTTTGAATCTGTTGAAGTCATCGCCTACGAACTCGGCTATCGGAACACGATTCGAAGCAACCTGATGTTCGATATAGCCCTTTTTTACAATCAGTACACCAATGAGCGCAATTTCGACAACGATCCAAGTAATACAGAGCCTTTCCCGCCCGGCGTAATCCCACTCATCGTCAACAATGACAACGACTTCGATACGAACGGAGTTGAATTTACGATTGACTACAGACCGGTCGACCGTTGGACCATTCGAACCGGCTATAGCTACATGAATACCAATCTGGATGGAGGCGACACCAGCAACACGCCTCAACAACAGGCTTCATTGACCAATCAAATCCAGGTAACCGACGAAATACAGTTTGATACGACGTTTCGATACACCGATCAACTTCCAGGCTTGGAAGACATCGATGACTATTTCACCTTAGACGCTCGTCTGGCGTGGAGGCCATCGGATTCGCTGGAGATGTCACTAAACGGACGTAACCTTTTCGACGATGATCAGAGCGAATTCATCGAATTCGTAGCCAATCGCCTTCCAACCGGGGTCGAACGCAGCGTATACGGCCAAATTACATAAGAATACATGACTCCCATCTCCACCTATAGCGGAAAACTGGCTACGCTGCTAGCACTGTCTCTGTGTGCCATAACGCCACCCGTCCAATCGCAACAAGATGTGGATCCCTTCATAAAATTGACGGTCGCGCTCATCTACCGATCCTCCATGTTCGTTACCTGGCCGAAAAACGCCTTCGATTCCGAAGAATCCCCCTTTGTCATCGGTGTACTCGGAAATGATTCCCTCCATGATGAGCTGCTCAAATCAACCGAGGTACGCGACATCAATGGACACCCTATCAATCTAATCTCTCTCGATGACATGGATAATCTCAGTGGTGTGCATGTCCTTTGCATTGATGGAGATAAACTTTCTGACTTTCTTGAGTTCGATCCGGATGAGCGGGAAAATCTCCCGATACTCACCGTCAGCGACTCCTCCAAATTTGTTCACGACGGCGGAATTCTGCGCATTTTCCTTAAGAACAGCAAACCCAAACTGGAAATCAATGTCGATGCCGCGAAACGGCAACGATCGAAAATCAGCTCACAACTGCTGAAATTTTGCGACGTCATCCGCGACAATTAGTCCGCCCATTCTTGCACCCCCTCCCCCCCATCTGGCACTATAGCGCGCCATGTAGTCCACAGTGCAGGAGAGTAGCATGAATTTCACCTTGAGTGACGAACAACAAGACCTTCAGAATGTCGCGCGACGATTCGCCCAGGAAAAAATGAAACCTGTGGCCGAAGAACTTGAGACGGAATCAAAACCCCTGCCACGCGAATGGCTCAAACAATATGCCGAAATGGGTTTCCTGGGCATCAACATGCCGGAAAAATTTGGCGGTCTAGGTCTGGGCAATCTCGAAGCACTCCTGGTCCTCGAAGAATTCGCCAAGATCTCTTCAGCGGTCGCGTTCCCGATTTTTGAATCCAACGTCGGTCCCGTCAAAGCCATTCAACACTTCGGCACCGATGCGCTAAAGTCGCGCGTCCTTCCCAAAGTATGCGCCGGTGAAATGATCGTCGCCGTCGCCATGTCCGAACCCGAAGCCGGCACCGCGCTCACCGATCTCAAAACAGTAGGTAAACATGAGGGTGACACGGTGACCTTAAACGGCACCAAACGCTGGTGCTCCGGCGGCGGGCACTCCGATGGCTACGTCATCTACTGCCGCATGTCCGACAAGCCCGGCGCCAAAGGCATCGGCGCGGTCTACGTCGATAGAGGCACCGATGGGCTCAGCTTCGGTCCCGCTGAATCGCTCATGGGCTTTCGCGGCGTGCCATCTTCTGACATCTTCCTCGACAACGTGCAGGTTCCCGAAGAAAACATCATCGTACCCGCTGGCGGATTTCCCAAGTTGATGGAAGCCTTTGATCTCGAACGCTGTGGCAATGCGACGATGGCTCTCGGTCAGGCATCCGGCGCATTGGACGAAACCCTTGTCTATGTGCAGGAACGCGAGCAATTCGGAAAAGCCCTCGTCGAATTCCAGGCGGTACAGCTCAAAATCGCCGAGATGGCCATGCGTGTGGAGGCGGGACGCCTACTCATTCATCGTGCCGCTGTCAACGCGCAAGACGGCCTGCCCAGTATCTTCGAATCCTCCGTCGCCAAATGTTTCTCCAACGAAATGGCCCGCGAAGTCACCGGGCACGCCGTGCAATTGCTCGGTGGATATGGGTACTCCAAGGAATTCCCGTTTGAACGACGACTGCGTGATTCATGGGGATGGGGTATCGCTGGCGGCACCATCGATATTCAGAAAATCAACATCGCGTCTGCACTGGTCGGTCGACGTTTCGATCAGCGCCGATAGCCCGCCATGAAACTCGACGCGCATCAACATTTCTGGAAGTACTCCGCTGATGAGTACGACTGGATGAACGACGAGATGCAAGTGTTGCGACGCGACCATCTGCCAGACGAATTAAATATTCTTCAGCAATCCCTCGATTTCGATGGCTCCATCGCGGTGCAGGCACGACAGACCCTGGAAGAAACCCGATGGTTATTGGATCTCGCCGACGCCGAGCTACGCATCAAAGGTGTCGTCGGTTGGCTCGACCTCTGCTCAGATCAAATCGAATCCCAACTCGAAGAATTCTCCCCAATGCCAAAACTCGTGGGATTGCGTCATGTCGTACACGATGAACCCGACGACGAATTCATGTTGGGTCCAGACTTTCTACGTGGACTCGCTCTCCTAAATAATTATGACCTTGTGTACGACATTCTCATCTTCGAGAAACATTTGCCCGTCACGCTCAAGGTCGTCGAACAATTTCCCGATCACACCTTTGTACTCAATCACATCGCAAAACCGCTCATCAAGGATGGAATCCTCTCGCCATGGGACGAACACATCCGGTCGCTCGCACAATTCCCCAATGTAGCGTGCAAACTCTCCGGCATGGTTACGGAGGCCGATTGGGCTGACTGGACCAATGCCGACATTCTCCCTTACATCGATATCTGCCTTGAAGCATTCGGTCCCGACCGCCTCATGATAGGCAGCGATTGGCCCGTATGCACGCTCGCCAGCGACTATGCAGGGGTCATGAACCTGATCATCGACTACATAGACACACTCACGCCATCGGAACAAGAAGCGATTCTTGGCGGCACCTGCGCCCGAGTTTACCGTATTTCGGCCTGATCCACGAGATTTAGCATTCGATTTTACCCGATTTACCCTTTTTCCGTGATGGCACGTTTTGTTATACTATGTCTCGTTTCGGGCGACTGCTGTGACCAACCGGTAGTCGCCTTTTTTTGAATCTGACGAAATCGACGGGTTGAATTATGAGTGACGATATTTACGTAACGCGTGCCGGACTTGAAGGGATGAATGCTGATCTCGTCGAGATGAACAAAGAACGCATGCGAATTGCGGACAAAATTGAAGAAGCCCGCGAATTGGGCGATCTCAAGGAAAATGCTGAGTATCACGCCGCCAAAGAAGCGCAAGCCATGCTGCACGCCCGACTGCGCGATTTGGAGGACAAGATCGCACGCTCCAGAATCCTCGAAGACCAGGATATCGACCTCTCCAAAGCCTACGTCGGCGCTATCGTCAAAGTGCTGAACAAGAAAACGAAAAAGGAAATCGTCTATACGCTGGTGAGTCCCGTCGAAGCGGACATGGCTGCGGGAAAGATTTCCACCGCATCACCGGTTGGCAAGGCTATATTGGGTTCCAGCATCGGAGATGTTGTCACCGCGAATATTCCGGCGGGCGATCTGAATTTGGAGATACTCGACATTTCGCGCTAGATGATTTTCCCTCCCGAGGTTTCGGGGGTTGCACGATTGAATGAAGCGAGTTCGCGAAGCACCAAGGACTCACAGCGGGGCTGTAGCACGAATCGCGAAACCATCAATAGGGATTCTATGCCAAAACGAACCGACATCAAGAAAATCATGCTCATCGGATCCGGCCCAATCGTCATCGGGCAGGCCTGCGAATTTGATTACTCCGGCACCCAGGCGTGCAAGGCCTTGCGCGAAGAGGGCTATGAAGTCATCTTGATTAACAGCAATCCCGCCACCATCATGACCGATCCCGAAACAGCGGACCGCACCTATATTGAACCGCTCACCGTTGAAGTGGCCGAACAAATCATCGCCCGGGAAAAGCCGGATGCGATATTGCCCACCGTGGGTGGACAGACGGCTCTGAATTTAGCAGTCGATCTCGCGAAAGCCGGTATTCTCGAAAAACATGGCGTCGAACTCATCGGTGCCAATCTGGAAGCCATCAACAAATCCGAAGACCGTGGCGAATTTCGCGACGCCATGATAAAAATCGGAATCGATATGCCGAAAAGCCTTGTCGTGCATTCTCTTGAACAAGCAATGGAATTCGGCGAGAGTCTCGGATACAAAGTAGTGGTCCGTCCTGCGTTCACCTTGGGGGGATCCGGTGCAGGTCTCGCGTTCAACAAGGCCGAATTCATTGAATCCGTGCAAGTTGGGCTTGACGCCAGCCCCGTCACCGAAGTCCTCGTCGAAGAATCCATCGTCGGCTGGAAAGAATATGAACTCGAAGTGATGCGCGACACCAATGACAACGTCGTCATCGTCTGTTCCATCGAAAACTTCGACCCGATGGGCGTACACACAGGCGACAGTATTACCGTGGCTCCTGCACAGACCTTGAGCGACAAGGAATACCAGCACATGCGCGATGCAGCGTTGGACATCATCCGCGAAATCGGCGTGGATACCGGCGGCTCCAACATTCAGTTCGCGACAGACCCAAAAACGGGTCGCATGATCGTCATCGAGATGAACCCGCGCGTGTCCCGGAGTTCAGCCCTGGCCTCCAAAGCAACTGGATTCCCCATTGCAAAAATCGCTGCGAAATTGGCCGTCGGGTATACTCTCGACGAAATTCCAAATGACATCACGCAGAAAACACCGGCATCCTTCGAGCCCACCATTGACTATGTCGTCACCAAGATTCCGCGTTGGGCCTTCGAAAAATTTCCCGGTTCCGACAATTTGCTGACCGTGCAAATGAAAAGCGTTGGCGAAACCATGGCCATCGGCCGTACGTTCAAGGAATCCCTGCAAAAAGCGATTCGTGGACTCGAAATCGGGCGATTTGGACTCGGCGCAGATGGTAAAGACAAACCGCTGACATCCGGCGGGGACATCGAAGAGGAAAAACAAGCGCTACTTACGGCTGTCAAAAAGCCCACGCCCGATCGACTGATTCAACTTGCCAGCGCATTACGCATAGGATTGACCGTAGATGAGCTGTCCGCCGCGACCGGCATCGACCCTTGGTTTCTACGTCACATGCGCGATATTGTCGCGGAAGAATCGAACATTCGCGACGCTGAGCCAGACGACGAGCCAACATTACGCCGCGCCAAAGAATTCGGTTTCTCCGACATTCAACTTGCTTATCTCTGGGGCAAGACGGCGGCTGAAGTGCGCGAACTTCGTAAGAAGCACAACGTCATTCCCAATTACAAACTGGTGGATACCTGCGCAGCCGAATTCGAAGCCTATACCCCCTACTACTACTCGACCTACGGCGACGAAGACGAAGTACGCGATACCGATAAAGAAAAAATCATGATCATCGGGGGCGGACCAAACCGCATAGGACAGGGCATCGAGTTCGATTATTGTTGCGTACACGCGGCCTTCGCGTTGAAAGAGGATGGTTATGAAACCATCATGGTCAACTCAAATCCCGAGACCGTCTCGACCGACTACGACACATCGGATCGTCTTTACTTCGAGCCCGTGACCTTTGAAGACGTTCTCAATATTGTTGAACGCGAAAAACCCAAGGGCGTCATCGTGCAATTTGGCGGACAGACCCCCCTCAACCTCGCTAATGCCCTTGAAACCGCTGGCGTTCCCATCATCGGCACCTCTCCGGACAGCATCGATCGCGCAGAAGACCGCAAGCGATTCCGGGACCTGGTAGAAAAACTCGGCTTAAAACAACCGGACAACGAAACGGTCGCCTCGACAGAAGAAGCAGTCGTAGTTGCTGAAAGAATTGGGTACCCCGTTGTCGTACGTCCCTCATTCGTCCTCGGCGGACGCGCAATGGAAATCGTCTACAAACGCGAATCACTCGAACGCTACATGAAACACGCGGTCGACGCTTCTCCTGAACGACCTATCCTAATCGACAAATTCATCGAAGCAGGAATTGAATTGGATGTTGATGCGTTATGCGATGGGAAACGTGTCATCGTCGCCGGTATTATGCAGCACATCGAAGAAGCCGGCATACACTCAGGTGACAGTGCCTGCATTCTCCCCCCGCACGACCTCCCGGACGCGATTC
>JAYGCN010000253.1:0-5840 GCA_046583315.1 Candidatus Hydrogenedentota bacterium | reverse complement strand
GGATTCTGGCGTGCGAGATTGTGGTCAGAGGAATCGAGGATGACTCCCTGATCGCCGGTCGGGTAGTCGAACACGCTGGAGCCTATGATGGCGCCGTTCGATATATCAACGACTACTGCGCGTACTGAGTTGGTGCCGTAGTCGATTCCTAGGGTGTGTTTGGGCATTTGTGGTTCCTTGTTATTTTTTAGTTCATCTCGTGCCGGAATTTGAAGTATTGGGATTCGGTTCTGGCCTTGTTCATCGCTTTAGCAAGTTTCTTGACGATTTTTGGATTGTCGGCGGCGATGTTGTTTTCTTCGCCGAGGTCTTTGGAGAGGTCGTAGAGTTCGAGCGTGCTCTCGTGATTCATGTTCACGTCGTAGCGGATGGCTTTCCAGTCGCCCATGCGGATGGCTTGTCGTCCGCCTTGTTCGAAAAATTCCCAGTAGAGAGATTGGTGTTGTTTTTGTTTTTTGGACTCACCCAGCAGAGTAGGCAGAATGGAGATGCCATCGATGTCAGCTCCGGATTGTGCTCCGGCAAGGTCGAGGGCGGTTGGGAAGAAATCCCAGAAGGCACCGATGTGGTCGGAGGTCGAGTTGGCTTCGATTTTTCCGGGCCAGCGCACGATAAACGGTACGCGGATGCCGCCTTCGTAGAGATCGCGCTTGTAGCCTTTGAGAGGACCGTTGCTGTCGAAAAATTTGTAGTCGTGTCCGCCTTCGCCGTGGGGGCCGTTGTCGGAGGTGAAGATGACGAGGGTGTTATTGTCGATGCCTTTGTCTTTGAGTTTCTGGATGAGACGTCCGACATCGCGGTCAAGACGGGTCATCATGCCAGCGAAGGCGGCTTTGGGGTTGGGCTGTGTGCCGTAGGAGCCGCCGCGTTGGGTGTATTCTTTTTCGTCGCCGAATTTTCCGAGGAAGGGTTTCATAGCATCTTCGGGGGCAGTCATCTCGGCGTGGGGAATCGTGTACGCGAGGTAAAGGAAGAAGGGTTTGTCGGCATTGCGGTCGACGAACGCCAGGGCCTCGTCGGTCATGAGGTCGTGGGAGTATTGCCCGGTCATCGCGTCAGTGTTGTTTTCGGGAAAAAATACTTTTTCTTCGTTTCGCCAGAGGAAGGGCGGGTAATAATTGTGAGCATTGCGTTGGTTGAGGAAGCCGTAGAAGTAGTCGAAACCTTTTTTGTTCGGGGTGACTTGGGTATCGTGTTCTCCGATGCCCCATTTGCCTACGAGTCCGGTGCGGTAACCTGCGCTTTGCAGGACTTCCGCGATGGTGATGTCCCCCACTTCAAGTCCGACGCGTAGTCGTTTTCCACCACCAACGTTGATGGCGTTTCCACGCACGGTGGTGTGGCCGGTGTGTTGTCCGGTCATGATGCAGGCGCGTGATGGGGCGCACACGGTGCTGCCAGAGTAAAACTGGGTGAAGGACATGCCTTCTTTGCGGAATTGGTCGATGAATTTTGTCTCGAAGTGTTTCTGGCCCATGAAACTGAGGTCGCCGTAGCCGAGGTCGTCGGCCATGATGTAGATAATGTTTGGTTTGTCGGCGGCGATGGCTGCGGGGAGAAATCCTGTGATGAGGGCACAGCAAATTAGTGAGCGTGTGATGAATCGTTTCATGATTGGTCCTTAGTCTTCTTTGAGTATGAAGGGATCATTATATTCAGCTAACCATTGTTTTACCAGTGCGTGCAGTCGGGATTTTTCTTCGGTAGCCTCGGCGGCATCAATGAGGTTGTTCATCTGGTATGGGTCTTTTTCGTTGTCGAAGAGGAGCCACGGTCCGTCTTCGAGTACGGCGTAGGTGTAACGCGAAGTCCGGACTCCACGAAAGCGTTCGGCGGGGTGATTGTTGCCAAGTGTGGCATTTTCTTTGGCGATGTGCATCAGCGGTTGGTAGCTGACGCCGGGATCGGATTGATTCACGATATGATCGGCGAGATTTTTGCCTTGAAAGGTGAAATCGTGGTCTATTCCAGCGAGGGACAGGATAGTCGGGGCGATATCGATGGCACCGAAAAGAGTTTTTGAACGACGAGCGGGTTTTACTTTCGCTGGCCATGTTACGACCATGGGAATATTGATGGATTCTTCGTGTGGAGTACGTTTTCCCGCGCGTCCGTGGGAGAGCATCATTTCGCCGTGGTCCGAGGTGTAGATGACGATGGTGTTTTCAGCGTGGCCGGTCTCTTCGAGCTGGGCGAGCACACGACCGATTTGGGTGTCGAGTGCTTCGATGTGGGCGAGGTATCCGGCGTGGGTCTTGTCGTTCCAACTGCGATTGGCGAAGCGTGTGTATTGTCCCGTGAGTTCGGAGGTGACATTAGGACGTTCCTGGAGATCACGATTGCGGAAGTGGCGACGATTCTCAATAGGTGCGTCGAAAAAGTTTGAGTGGGGTGGATTGAAGGAGACGTAGAGCAGGAATTGGTCGTCCGAATTTCGTTGCAAGAAGTCTACGGCTTGGTCGGCCATGCCGATGGCGTTGTAGTCAGTGGTGCTTACCCACTCCCCCGCGTTGGCATCCCAGTACCGCGACTTCGTGTGATTGTTCGTGCCTTCCCAGACGGTGCTTTCGTCGAAGCCGAATTCGTCGAGTTCGTTGTTCGCGCCTTTTTGGATGTGCCACTTCCCGATGTAGCCGGTCTTGTATCCATTGTCTCGAAAAGCATTGGCGACTGAGTCACCCGGCTTCGTCATGGGAATGTTGTTGTCGATAATGCCGTTGATGTAAGGGGCTTTTCCGGTCAAGAGCATACCCCGGAATGGCGAACATACAGGGTAGTTGGAGATCCCGTTTCGGAAACGGATGCCCTGTTCAGCGAGGCGTTGCAGGTTGGGCGCGATGACGTCGGTGTAGGGTTCGCCGGGGAAGGAGGCCATGCGGTGTTGGTCGGAGAAGATGATGAGGACGTTGGGCTGATCAGCCGCCTGGGCGTGGGTAGAATACGAAACCAATGCAATACTGGCGCACAGCAATAAACCCAAAGATTTCGTGGATTTCCAGACTATTACTTTCATCGTATGCCCTCCCGTTGCTGTGAAAGGGCATTTTAAGCGACCGATGTCGGGGCGTGCAAAATTCTCGTGGGGCAGGGGTCTCGAATACCTCGTGGGGGCGGAAAAGTTGAATAAAAGTCGGTTCCCATGATACGCTATGCGTCCTCATTACGGAGAGTTGACCGAGTGGTTGAAGGTGGTGCCCTGCTAAGGCATTGTGCGGGAAACTGTACCGAGGGTTCGAATCCCTCACTCTCCGCCATTTCCTGATTTATAGATTAGGGTAATATATCGTGCTACTCTCTGCGCGAAATATGTAGCCCGATTGAGATTCGAAACAGGTCTGTCACTGTAGAACGAGATCCAGGGGTTAGGCGTTTAACGCCTTCGTCGATTTTTTCTTCACGCGGTAGTGTGTCACCACCAGGAATATGAACGAGGTGATGACGGTAGTAAGCGCAATCGCGATTCCCGCGAAGACCGCTGGCGGTCGGTAATAAAATTCTATTGTATGGTTACCCGCCGGGACTTCTGCGGCCATAAACAAATCATTTACACGGAGCAAATCGGCGGGTGCAGAGTCTACCATGACCTTCCAGCCCGGAAAGTACGGGCTCGCAAACGTCAACAACCGGGGTCCCTCAAGATCGGATACTTCTACCTTAATTCGATTCGCACCAAAGTCTACGATCTGAATCTTGTCTGCTTCGTCCATCTCATCCAGCATTCGATCTATTTTCACTACTTCGAAGGGAACGCCTCTGGAATCCGGCTCAATAATCATACGGATCATCATTTCTTCGTAGTCGGGTAGTGGCCACTCAATGGGCTTGGAGTCCCCCTCGTCGTCGACAGCTTCGAAGGGGCCCGCGATGTGATGCCCGGCAATTTTTCCATCGATGACTTCAGATAATTGGAAGCGTATATCGAGTTTTGAATCTGCAGTGATATGGATTCGCAATGCCTTGTGCAGGGTGGAAGGTGCCAATATGGGAGATAACATGGTGGATACGAATCCTGTATCCGCCTCCGTGGTGGTGACCCATTTGTCGGGATTCCATATATTTTCGGGTAGACTTTGGCTACTTGTCGCGCTATTGGTCAGTGATTCTCTCGCCAATTCGGGGATTTGGGTAGTCTCTGAAGGTTCATTGATGAACACGTACTCAGTCGGGGCAAAAAGTGTTCCTGTTTCTGGAAGGGCACCGCGCACATAGGCTCTGCTCAGCCAGAATTTGCGTTTGACGAACAAGGAAGAAAAACTGTTTTTGTACGTGTGCCGAGGCAATACAATTCGAGTGTAGTGATAGTCGTCACTTGGATCCTTGATGAGTGCGGCAAGGCCACCATGGTGTAGCGGGTCGTATCCTCCCACATACTCCTTACTGGAAAGTACATGGAGATTGGGATGTTGTATGTTGAGTTCTCTGCGATTCGACAATTCGAAACGAGTCGTAGTATCGGCGAGATTTTCGAAGGTTGCCCGGGGTTTTGGATGGTCCGTAAAGTCGTTGACCCATAATCCTGTTTCGATCAATCCAGCCGTTATCAGGCACCATGCGGCTACCGTGGGTTTCCACCGCAGAACAACCAGAAAGATGCATAGTGCCAGAATCGGAAGGAGATCCATCCATCGAATCGGAATCGTAAACCGCTCAGTTATCGAAAAATCGCGCGTTTGATAAACGAACAAGAACGTGGACACGGAACCGATCATGACCCAATAGGCGATTCGCGTGCGTGAACGGGTTTCCGCGGTTGATTGCGAGACTACGGCATCATACCCTATTGCCGCAAGCAGTCCCATGGGAATGACCATCAATACGGCACTGTAGGTGGAAATCGTAAAGGCGAAGGGGCGAATCATATTGATCAACGTGGCCAAGGGGAATGGCTCTCCCATGCTGCAATCGAACACGACATAGGCCAAGATGACCACAAGAGCGAATACTCGTCGATGACGATGAAAGATTGAACCCGCAATCAATACGATGAATGAAACTTGACAGGCGATGGTGGAAAGAAAGGCCAGATTAATATACCGAAGCACGTTCGCATAGGCCGGTTCAGCGTCGGGCAGGACAATAAATGTCGTGCGAGCGAATGAAAGGAATGAAAGATTGAGCAATCCCGAAGTTTCGTCGCTCCCCGAACGCGCTGACACATGAGAAAAATCGAAGGTTGGCAAGAGCATGGCAGTTGCGCACAACGCTCCAATGATTCCGAATAACGCCAGAAAGTATGTTGTCGCGATCCACGACTTCAAGCCAGGTTTTTTTTCGTTGGGCATCAACAATGTAAGCGCATACGCGAATACAATATATACAACCGTTTCAATGATCGTAACCTGAGTGGCTGCGGCCAGAAACTGTACGCCGTAGATGAGTCCTGTTGCGACTGTCCATCGAGCACGCATTAACTTCGAGGGGGCGGTGTGCGCTTGCAATAAACCGAAGAGTACCCACGGCGTCCAACAGGCTGTATATAGAAACGCATTCGTGACAAAGGCGGTCCGCAGGATAGTTATGGAAGTGAGGGCAACGAGCAGGGCAATCGTTGACGCTGCCCGTGACAACGCGAATTTTCGGGCCAGTGCGTATAGGCCCGCACCCAAGACGATAAAATGGAAGAGATAGGCCAGCACGAGACTATTTACAGTACTGAGAACGGTGGGGTTGCTGTTCAGCAGGCTCCTGATCATGTTGGGTGGATAAAAAATCCGCGTACCGGGATTGCCTGCAAAGGGTTGCCCGCTGAACGAGAAGGGATTCCACAGGGGCCACGTTCCGCTATGAACGGCAGAGTCAAAGTAATGCTGTGCAGCCACGAAATGATGCCAATGGTCATC
>JAYGCN010000007.1:0-3165 GCA_046583315.1 Candidatus Hydrogenedentota bacterium | reverse complement strand
GACTACGGGTGATTCGGATTGTGACACGGGATGCTCCAGGCCTTCGAGAATCGAGGCACCAGTATAATTGATTGGATTGCCCGGGTGATAGTTGCGCGGAATCGCGTTTTGGCGTTGACGAAAGTGATGGTGCTCGACTAGAATTGATCGTGAGTGCGAACCGTATCGCCCAACATCGAAGGAAAAATTAATGAAACAGTGGTTTTCTACCCTTGCCCTGATTGTGTGCCTTACGCTTGTATCTGTTGCCGACGCGGAATTGCGTGCCGGAATGGGCATTCGCAATGTTACGCCGGATCCCTTGCTGCCAATTTCGGGTGGTGGCGGTGAGCCGATTCCTTCGAATGATAAACGGGGTGAATTGGAGATTCGCGCGTTGGTGGTTGAGCAGGGAGATACGCGGGTGGCGATTGTGAATGCGCCGTACATCGGATTTCCTCGGGTGCTGGGTGACAGGGTACGTGATCGGGTGAAATCGATCCCAGGATCGAATATTGTGATCGGGGCGACACACTCGCATTCGGCGCCTGAGATGTATGCCTTTCCGGATGGAAAAGGGGGCACGTGGGCCGATCTGGAGTATATTGATTGGGTGTGTACGGAGGTGGCGAAAGCGATCGAGTTGGCGGTGGTGAACCTTGAGCCCGCCAAAGTAAAAATCGCAACGGGTGAGGCAAAAGGAAAAATTGCATACAACTATTACGCACCGAAGTTATACGATCCGCGCGTCAATGTGATGCAGTTTTTGGATGCTGAAAACAAGCCGTTCATTACGCTGGTCAATTACGCAATTCATCCGGAAGTGTTGGGACCGAATAGCGGGTTTGTGAGCCCGGATTTGGTCGGACCGCTCCATGATCGGATTGAGGAGTTGGGCGGCGGTCAGGGCATCTTCATGAACGGCGCGCAAGGGGGCATGGTCACGGCGGATTGTCGTGGCCCCAATGGCAAAGACATTCAGACGTGGGAGGAATGCATTCGCATCGGCAATCTGCTGGCAAAGGAATTGCTGCGAATCGTGAAAGATGCCCCAGTTCAGGAAGACGCGAATCTATACGTGGCGGTGCGCGAACTGGAGTTTCCGGTGGAGAACGAAATGATGCTGGGAGTGGTGAAGTACTCGCCGCTGGGCTATCCAATGTCCGGCGAGAACACCGTTTCGACGCAGCTAAATCTGATCAATCTCGGGAATGCGCAGATGATCACCATACCCGGGGAAGCGTTACCGAACATCGGCTACTACCTCAAGGAACACATGCGGGGCGAACATAATTTTCTGTTGGGTCTGACGAATGACGGCTTCGGCTATATTCTCACGCGCGAAGACTTTGGTAGCTTCAAACGCTACGAGTATGTAACTGAAACCAGTCTTGGCGAGCGAACGGGGACTATCTATGTTGATGAAGCCCTCGCGTTCATCAAGAATCATCCGAAGCCGGAGTAATCGTATCGAGATGTCGCTCCTTCGCTTGGGTACCATTGCTGCGCTGGTGAGCGCGACCTGTGTTTTCGCGTTGCCTCGTGCGGATGCAGAGTCGATTCCAGACCACTCGTCCATTGGACTCATCGAAGATGGATTTGATGCCCTGATCTATCGTTTACATCTTGTTCGCACTGCGGAACGCTCGGTCGATATTCAAACCTTTATCTGGGAAAATGATGAGTCGGGTCACGCCTTCGTACAGGCCTGTGTTGAGGCGGCAGAGCGCGGGGTCCGTGTTCGATTCTTGATGGATCACCTGTATTCAGATCGTGATTTGGACACTGCTGCCGCGCTGGCACAGGTGCACCCCAATTTTGAGATTCGCCGGTATCGCCCGCCGGGTGATCGGCTGAAAAGTGGTCTGCGAAAAAGTGCGGCCCATACCGTGCTGGCATTTCGACCGCGCAATCAACGCATGCACAACAAGACGATGATCGTGGATGAGTCGATCGCGATTGTCGGGGGGCGGAATATTTCCAACGACTATTTCAATCAATCTTCAACCAGCAATTATCTGGATCGTGAGGTATTTGTCAAAGGCCCGCTCATTACGGAACTCACTGTATCGTTTGAGGCGTATTGGAATTTTGATCGCTCGGTACCACTCGGCGAACTGAGGGATGTACGGAGGAGGATAGAAAAGAATTCGTCGACCGATTGGACGCCTCAGAGTGACTCGCAGGTTCGATTTCAACAAACACTCGACCCGCGGCTGGGCGACGGTGAAGAAATTGAATTCGAGATACAGGCATTGATGCATGGCGTAGAAAATGCGCGGTTGTCGGTGGATCCGCCGGGTAAGAACAGGCGTTACGGCTTCTTTGCTTTGTGGGGACCGAGCCGGACAGCGGATGATTTACTGGGTATCATGGCTGATGCTGAAGAACATATTCTGATTGAAACGCCTTACCTGATATTGGATCGGAGCAGTACGCGGTTCTTTCGAAAGTTGAATCGTGAACGACCTGAACTGGATGTGAAAATCGTGACCGATAGTTATGCTTCGACCGGGAACATGGCGTCTTACGGGGGTACATTTCGAAGTCGCGTGCGTGCGCTGGCATTGGGATTTGGGGTGTATGAAATGAAACCGCATCCGGGTGACAAGCCGGTTTTGGTTCCGGTGGAGTCTGTCCTCACGGACGTGAATTATCAGGAGGTCTATCTGTCGATCCATGCCAAAAGTATGGTCGTTGATCATCGGGTATCGTACGTGGGCTCGTTCAATATGGACCCTCGTTCGATTCATCTGAATACAGAAATCGGAATTATCATCGACGACGCCGGTTTTGCGCGTTTACTGGAACCGAAGATTGAGTTACTCATGCAACCGGGAAACAGTTGGGCTGTAAAGAGTCGCACCTTTCCGCTGGCGGGCGTCAACCGGAAAGCGGAATGGGTTTCACGCCATCTTCCGCTCGATCTGTGGTCGATATCCAGCACGGTGGTCGTCGAAGGGGAACCTGACAATGAGGTCATAGGGGTTTTGCCGGTGAAGGATCGATGGTCGAAGAAACGTTGGTTGCTCCGCGTGAATCGTGCTTTGGGATTCGTGATGCGCCCTATTCTGTGACTCTAGATCCGAAGTTGATGTGCTGCGAGGTAGCAGCATGACTGGGGATCTCAGTCGCCTTGCTCAGGTCCGCGCGTCGGTATACAATGATCGGCAGACAATGGAGTGG
>JAYGCN010000277.1:0-8027 GCA_046583315.1 Candidatus Hydrogenedentota bacterium | reverse complement strand
TCCCGACTGGTGCCCATGGTCAAAAAGCCGGGAGCTTTATCGACAACAATGATGTCCCGATCCTCGTGCAGAATCAGCACGCCCTTGGGCTGATGTTTACCACGACGCTTCTTCTTTTCTGGCATGTTGGTCCTTGTTGATAGTCGGAATTGAATAGATATCGACAAGTTTAACGGATCAATGGAGTAAAGTTGCAATCGTTATTGAAAGAGTGCGAGATTAGAAAGTCTGATATGATCAAAAACTCGTGCAATACCCACACGGAAAGGCTTTGTTATGTCTGAGCAGCTTATTGAACGCCGTGCATTCGGTACTACGGAGGATTCGATTTCGGTCCTGGGATTTGGCGGCGTTATTGTCACGAACGTGTTTCAGGAGGTGGCGCAGCGTTATGTCTCGGAGGCCTTCGCGGTGGGTGTGAACTATTTCGACGTCGGGCCGTTTTATGGCAACGCTCAGGAAAAACTGGGACCGGCACTTGCGCCGTACCGCGATGAGTGTTTCCTGGCCTGTAAAACGAAGGAGCGGACCGCACAGGGAGCGCAACGGGAGTTGGAGGAGTCTCTTCGATTGCTGAAGACGGATCGCCTTGACCTGTATCAGCTGCATTCGCTTCAGAGCGTAGAGGACGATGTGCAGGCGGCGCTTGCTCCGGGGGGTGCATTGGAGGCGATATCCCGAGCGCGTGACGAAGGAAAGATTCGATACATCGGTTTTTCGGCGCATACTGAAGAAGCGGCCCACGCGGCGATGGACCAATTCGATTTTGATTCGGTGTTGTTTCCGATCAATTATTTCGCGTGGAATTCAGGAAAGTTTGGGCCGAGCGTTTATGAAAAAGCGCGTGCGAAGGGTATGGCCGTCCTGGCGTTGAAGTCGCTGGCGCATCGTCGGTGGACGCAGGAAGAGTTCAAAGCCTTCTTCCGACCCTGGCCGAAGTGCTGGTATAAACCCTTGGACACCGAAGATAAAATTCAGCGCGCGCTACGGTTTACTCTTGGGCGACCGGTTGATGCGCTGATTCCGCCGGGGCATTGGGATTTGTTCACGTTATGCCTGAAGCTGGTGACGGATCCGGCATTCGCGTCGGATGATGTCGAAGGCGATTCGGTATTGGAACAACTTGCGATGGAATCTGAACCGCTTTTTGCGCAGGCATCTCAATAGGGCGGGGGATTCAAACGAACATAGTCGAGATAATCGCGCGCCGGAATGTGTACGACCGTGTACGAAATCTTGTATTTGTCGAGATAGTCGGTTAATTGAAGAAGTTTCTCTGGGCTCAGCACAAGAACAGCATCGCCGTAATATTGATTACCGACCGTTCTGGAGGCCTGAACATATCCGCCGAGCAGGTACATTTCCAGATCGGAGAAACTGAAATAGGGTATGGACTTCATTCTGGAATCCTGGATATTCCACACGACATACTGCTGAGCGTATTTCAGTTCTGTCTCGGTTGGCCCAATTACGTGAAGGCGGGGCGTTAGACTCTGCTCGGTCTCAAGCAATTGAACCACCTCCGACCATGAGCCGCGATGGGGTGCCTGACTATCGACCGCGACCTGACATAGAGTCCCTACCAGGAGCGCCGAAATCATGAAAGTGCGTAACTTCTTGACGGGAATGGTCACGAGGGAAATGGCCAGACATGCCATCATGGCAATCAGGGAAATCAGCATGTAGCGTGACATGAAACTGGGTTCCCAGACGTAGGATACGATGAATAACGTGACGATCGGAATGAGAAACAGACTCAGGAGAAATATCAAGTGTTCACCAGCGATCCGGTCTGTGCGTTTTTTGAAATACTGGACCAGATTCCAGATGGATAAGCCTGCTCCGACGGCGTACAGCGCGACCATGAGTACGTTTCCGAAAAATAGCACGGCGGTGCTGATGCTGCCTTTCCATTCGTAGGTAGATAAATAATTGTTCCAGTGATTGGGCGGCGTAATCCACATGGAGATGAGGTGTTGCACGCTTGGAGCATTGGGATCGAAGAACTTGGCAAAAAGAACCGGGGCGGTAAAGTAGGTGTACTCCTGGCCGAGATTGTCGGTGTCGACGGTAAAAAACCAGGGAATAAATGTCGACACGGCGGCGGTATGCCATGCGGTCCATACGATTTTGGAACGGTGATCGCTAAATCCGAAAAAGTACGCATGCAATGCCAGGCACGGTAGAATCATTAGGCCCAATTGATGGGTCCAAACGATTGCTACAGTCGTCCCGATGTGTATAAACCACCAGGGCCTGCTCTTCGTTTCGAGTAGTCGAAAATAGGAGTAGATGGAAAAAAGGAGGAGCATCAAGAGCAACGAATACATCCTGATTTCCAGCGAATAATACACGTGCGTCGCTGATACAGCCATCAGATAGGCTGTTAATAGACCGGCTTCCTTTGAATGGAGTTTCGCTAGCAACAGATATCCGAGATAGATTGAACCCATGCCGGGGATCAGTGAAAGAATACGCAAGGAGATTTGCCCGCTACCGATCAATTTCGCCCAAAAATATTCCATCGAAAGATAGAGCGGTGGAACTTTAGGATTCCATTTTCGCACCGCGTCCAGAAAGGTTCCAAATGTGGGTTCGCCCAAGTGCTCGATTGTGGCAACTTCGTCGTACCATAAGGATTCGCGGGGGAGATCGACGGCACGAATCAAAAAAGCAAGTAGCAGTATGCCGCACAGAATCCGAACGACGTAGCGCGGATCGATAAGCGGCTTTGTATCTGTTGTCTCGGTGGCGACCGATTTCGAAGATTTACGTGTAGCGCTCGATTTACCCATTACAAGGCCCTCTTGTTTTTTCTGTGTGCATGATTACGGAAGCGGTGGAGGGTTGAGGCGCACATAGTCCATATAATCACGGGCGAATATGTGGTCGACAGTGTAGGCGATCTGATATTTATCGAGATAATCGGTCAGTTGGAGGCGGTCCTCTGGACTGAGCGCAAGGATCACATCGCCGTTGTATTCACTATCGATTCTTTTAGCCGCGTATAGGACCAGCAAGTATTTTTCAAGATCCGAAAAACTGAAATACGGTATTTTTTTCAACTCGGAATCTCTCTTGTTCCAATTGAGATAGGCATCGGCGTATCGCAATTGTTCCTCGTGTTGGGCAAGCAGATGAAGCCGCGGTGACTGGTGTGGCTCAGCCTCAACCCTGGAAATCACGATTGACCATGATCCGCGTTGGGATACTCGACCGTCTACTGCGATTTGAAGTGTAGTGCCGATAAGAAGTAATGCAATCATTCCGTAACGCAACTTGACGTTTGATAGCGAGAGGAGCGAAACCACCAGGCACGCCATCATGGCAAACAATGAGATCTGGAGATAACGATAAATAAAACAGGGTACCCAAAGATAGGAAAGAAGAAACAGTAGCGTACCTGGAACGAAGAAGAGGCTGGCGAGGAATATTAAATGTCCACTGGCAACCGGATCGGTTCGATTTCGGAAATACTTGCTAAGGTTACGAAGAACCAGCCCCGCGCCAATACTATAGAGGCCCATCACCAATGCGTTACCGATAGTCAACAACACAGTGCCGATGGTGCCCGTCCATTGATAAATCATCGTATTGTTCCAATGAGCCGGAGGAGTGGTCCATGAAAACAACATATTCTGAATGCTCGGTATATTCGGATCCGGAACGGCACCCGGTGTAAGAATATGCGGAGCCGACATATAATGATAATCGCCGCCAAGATTGTCAGTATTGATCGTAAAAAGCCATGGGAGAATGGTCAGGACGGCGACGGTGTGGCATGCGGTCCAGATTATCCTGGTGCGCCATGACTTGAACCCGAAAAAATACGCATGGATCGCCAGGCACGGTAAAATCAACAGGCCGAGCTGATGGGTAAATACGATGACGGTGGTCGCCAAAATGTGCGCTATCCACCAGCCCCGATTTTTGGTTTCCAGCGCGCTGAAATAGGCATAAATCGAAAACAGCAGAAGCATCAACAGCAGCGAATACATCCTGATTTCCAGCGAATAGAAAACATGCGTAGACGATGCCGCCATCAAGTACGCCGTCAATAAGCCCGCTTCGGGAGAATGGATCTTTCGGAGTACCAGGAATCCAAGATAGATGGACAACATGGCCGGAATCAGTGACATGAATCGTAGCGAGATTTGCCCGCCATCGATGAATTTTGCCCAATAATACTCTAATCCGAGGTACACGGGTGGTACTTTAGGGTTTTGTTTGCGAAGTGCATCCAGAAATTGACCGAAGGTCGGCTGATCCAGGTGGTCCATGGTTGCAATTTCGTCATACCACAATGATTCTTGCGGGAGAAGCCACATACGGATCGCGAATGCGAACAGGAGTATGCAGAACAGAATCGGAGTCACGAGTCGAGGATCGATTTGAAACACGATATCGCCATTCCCCTCGATGACACTATCATTCGAGTCCGAACGAGGATCAGCTTTTTCAATCACGTATTAACCTTTCAATCAATGAGGGTCTCAAAAATGTTGTGATGCCGCGTTCATCGTGAAACTGGACTTAGCGTCCGGCTAAGATAACATGCCCGACGGAAAACATTCAAAGAACACAGAGATGATTCGGTCTGCTCGAAACAGAAACACCCAATGGATCACCCGCTCCCTATTCTTTGTTATAGAGCGTTGTGATGCGCCAATTGTCTTCGCGTTTTTCGAGATCGTAGGTGAAGCTGATGGTGCCGAGCAGGGAGTAGACGATGATGTTGTTGAATTGTATGTTGTTGCCGTCGATTTCGTAGTCGAGATTCTCGAGGTTGAGGGCCATGTCTTCGGTCAGGCCACCGCGACTGAGATTCGTTAGCAATTGGATGTGCGCGGCAGTGCCCCCGCCGTCGCCGAATTCGGTCTCGAAATCTTCGGCGAAATTTTGTGTGTGAATGAGGAAATTCTCGTTCAGCAGACCATAGACCGAGAATTTTACAATGCGCCAGGCGGGTCTGATTTCGGGAGGAATCTTGGGATTGAGCCCCATGCCGCGTCGTTCGCCGGTCATGGTCAATTCGAGCACCGCTTTCTTCTCGGCCCAGTGTACGAAGAAATCGGCACGTTGCGATTCGTCTTCTTCGCGCAGGTTATCGATGCCGATTTTCAGATTTTCCTCGTGCGGAGCCTCTTCCGTGATGACCGCAATGCGAACGAGATCGTGGTCTTGGTCGTAGTATTTTTGTTCGCCTTGGCTGTCGCTACTGAATACCAGTTGCCAATCGTGATCGTTGAGCACGTGCAGGTAGAATCCGTAGGTGCCGGTTGGCAGGCGCAGGCCGTTTAGTTCAACATCTTCGTTGAAGGTGATGGTTGCTTTGGATTTTTTGTTGCCGTCGAGCCAGTTTTTTTCGAAGGGAACCACGCCGCCCCATATTTTTTTGCCTTTGGTTTTGGCAGTGACGTAAGAAATCGCGACGAAAGACTCACCTACTTCGATGGTGTCGTTCACGCGGGAACGACTCTTTTGCGCGATGGTTACTTGGCACACGAGTATCGCCATGAGCGCGGACATAAGTATTTTGGCGGGTCGATTCACTTAGGTTATCGCAACGGCGGTATCGATGCCACCCAATTCGTGGACCGGAACGCCCATCACGTCCATCATGGAGAGATAGACACCCTCCGCAGGGCCGTCCGGATATTCGAGAATTCGACCGGGGGCGATTTTTCCGCCTGCTTTGCCGGCAATGAGCATCGGGAGATTTTTCGAGAGGTGTTCGTTGCCGTCGGAAAATGGTGCGCCGTAGAGAATCATGGAGTGATCGAGTAGCGAGCCGTCACCTTCTTCAATATTCTTGAGTCGATTCAGGAAATAGGCGACTTGTTCCTGGTGAAATTTGATGATGGTCAAGTATTGTTTGAACTTCACTTCTTTTGAAGACCATGATGTCTTGCCGTCGTCGTCTTCGGTTTTGCCTGAGATGTCGCGCCAATGGGAAATGGCGTGCCACATGCCTTTGACTTCCGGGATGAAGTTGACGTAGCGATTGCTCTGTTCGTGATCGAGCATGAAGGATGCGACGCGCGTGGAGTCGGTCCAATAGGCGAGTACCATCATGTCGAACATCAGACGCAGGTAGGCACCGTGATCTTCCGGGATGCCTTCGGGGGGACGCGGAAAGGTTGCCGCTTTTTCGCGTGCCGATGCGCGGGATTCACTGGCCATGCGACTCATCTGTTTTTCTACACCACGAACAGCATCGAGGTACTCATCAAGCTTGTGTTGATCCGAGGTACTGATCCGGTTGCGCAGGCTTTGGGCATCGGCGAGTACCGTATCCAGTATGCTTTGCTGCCAGTTGGTTTCAGCCGCGTTTTGTCCCTCCGCGCCGCGACCCGTGAGGCGATCATATACGGCACGGGGCTCGGTTTCACGGGGTACCGGAGTCGTTCCGTTACGCCAGGAGATGTTGTTGCGCAGGAGTGATTTGCTGAAGGTGCCTTGTGGGCGCGAGATGAGTTCCAGGGAGGAGAACGGTGTTTCGTCTCCGATGGATCGCGCCACAATTTGATCCATTGACGGTGAGCCGACATCTTTGGTGCTGCCGATACCGTCTCCCTCGGCACAGGGGCGCACGAGCCAGGTGGCCCCGGCTCCCGGATGACTGCCGTTGGTTACGCTCTGGAGTCCTGCGAGGAATTGGATGTCGTTCTTCAACGGTTCGAAGGCTTCCATCCATGGATTCATTTTGGTGAGCCGACCGTCTTTCGATTCCGGACGCCATGCTTCGTTCGGAACGCCGTTGGGCATGTAGATACAGCCCATGCGCAAGGGCGGCGTTGCTTTTGAAGCGGCCCGGGCCGATCGCGGTTCCATGACTTCCAGGAGCGGCAGTCCCAGTGCCGCGCCCGTAGCGCCACGTAAAAAGGTTCGACGGGATATGTGCCATTTTCTCACTGGAGAGTCTCCTGCGGATTTTTCCGGGTTCTAAATGCTTCGCTGTCGATTATCGCATGGATTAGCGTTTTGGCGCGAAAATCATCCGCCTTGAGCTGATCCAGTATCGTATAAATTGATCGTTCATCGGGGAATCTCAGTTCTCGACCCAGTGCGTAGGCGAGCATTTTCCGGGTCAGGTGTCGAGTGAAGGCATCGCTTTTCTGTTCGACCAGAAAACGTCGCAAGTCCACCGCGCCATCCAGTGATTCACCGCTTGTGAGTGTGGCGGAGGTATCCTGTTTCTTGGTGCGCAGACGTCCAACTGCGTCGTATTGTTCCAGCGAAAGGCCAAAGGGATCGATGCGATCATGACACGCCGCGCATACCGGGTTGTTGCGATGGGCCGCGAGTAGATCACGCAATGAACTCGCGTCGGTCTCGGCTTCGTCGGATAAAGGGGGCACATTTGGTGGTGGTGGCGGTGGCGGTTCGCCCAGTAAAACATCCAGCACCCACTTGCCGCGAAAGACAGGACTCGTTCGGCGTGGGGAGGAGGAGACGGTCAGGGTCGCGGCCTGGGTAAGCAGTCCACCGCGCGAGGAATCCGCCAGCGGGACTTCGCGCCACTCCGATCCCTTCACGTCGGCGTACCCGTAATGCGCAGCCAACTCCTCATTCATAAATGTCGACTCGCCGTCGAGCAGGTAGTGCAACGACTTGTTGTTTCGTACCAGATCGGCGAAAACCATAACCGCTTCTTGACGCATGGCCGACATGAGGGCGTCACTTACTTCTGGAAAGCGATCCGCATCGGGACGAATCGTGTCACCCAAGCCGTCGGTCCGAAGCCATTGCACGACGAATCGTTCGAAGAAGCGGTTGGCTCGTTTATCGGCGAGCAATCGATCCGCTTGACGCAACAATTCCTCCGGATTGGATAGTTCTCCGTTTAGGCCTGCTTCTAGTAATTCTTCGTCCGGCGTGCTCGACCACAGGAAATAGGAAAGTCGCGTCGCCATGTCGATACTCGAAATAGGGTAGGAATCGTTTGTATCTTGCGTGGTCTCGGTGCGAAGCAGGAACGAAGGTGAAGACAATGCAGCGGTGATCGGTAATTGCATCGCAATATC
>JAYGCN010000239.1:0-3556 GCA_046583315.1 Candidatus Hydrogenedentota bacterium | reverse complement strand
AATTGATGCCTTCATTTACCGTAGGCTCATTGGCGAAAAGTTTGTTCTTCTCAAGATAAGCGACGACGCTGCCCTCATCATCTTTCTTGCAGTTGAAGGATACCAGCACTTTATTTTCTGCGAAGATGGAGCCGTAAAGGTTCAGCAAGAACATGCGCGCCATTTCTACTTTTTCGGGATCATCCTTGATTCCCGGATTCGCGAACACGCAGGTCTCTGATTCCATAACTTCGTCGACAATATTCAATCCGTAATTGCGTATCGCGCTTCCAGATTGGGTAATCTCTAGGCCGAAATCCACCGAGCCATTTTTTACTTTTGCTTCCGTTTTGCCCCAGGTTTCATAAATCACCAGTCCCGAATCGATCTTGGGCGGCGTGCGGAATTTCTGCACGGAAAAGGCAGCATGCGATTCGCCAAAACCCAGCGCTTCGGCTTTGGACTTGAACCATTCGAGTGCCAGATAGGGCATTTCCGAGACCATCGTGACCAGCGCTTTCTCTTTGAGAAGGCCGCTCAGCCATGCCTCACAATCCTGTTTTCTCCCGTCATTGTTGATGATAACGATGCGGACGTGTCCACGCTCCAGCGACATGATGTTCTGCACCTGGATGTCCTGATCGAATTCGAATTTCATTTCCAATACCCGTTCACGAATCCAGTCTCGGCCGGAAATGGCGATATCAATTTCACCAATGCCCAACTGTGAGCCGAATTCCTGAGGACGGCCGTCCCAACCCATCAGAAAGGTGTTCATCGGGAAGGTAGTGGGTCCGCCTTGATCATAGCCCTCCGCGTGGAAGCCGGCATCTTTCAATAGATTGATGAGGCTTCCGCCACGTTTTGGGTCCGCCAATGAACCCGCAGGCATGCCAATGATTAATTTCGATTCGCTCATTTTTTTCTACTTTCCAAGTGGTTGCGTTCTAAAGTACGTGACGGAAAACCATGTATCCCTCTGCCGCTTCGACAGAGATTTCACTACCGCGTAGACGTGCCGTGTACTCTACGTTTTTTACGCTCGAATGGTGCACATCGTCACGCATCTGCGATTCGTGCATCGATAACGCCGTTAATTTATTTTCCAAATAGTTCGAAATATCTACATAGAAGTTTGGATGGAACTTTTCCCGTTCCAAACTCCAAAACAACGATGTGTTGTTGTACCCGATAACCAGCGGCTGAAACGGTTTGATGTCCGGCACCCCGGGTCGCGCAGCGGTGAACGCAGCACGAAATACCGCCTCATGATCCTGATTGTACGAGGAGACCGGAATCGCCACCATCGTCGGCTTTAAGCGGTCATACGCCAGATTACTGTCTTGTTCAATCTTCGCGATTAAATCGCGGCGAGGAATGGCGTCCAGACGTAAATGACTTTCTGCATCGTCGTAGAGTATATCATAGTCGTCGACCTTGAGGTAGCGCATGACATTCTCGAGCTCTTGAGCTCGCTTCGAACCGGTCACCACACCTTCCTTACCATCGTAATGCTGCAAGTCGCCTACCGAACAAACCATGACGTAAACCTCGCCACCCAGATCCTTAATGCGCGCCATCGTGCCGGCACACCCGAAAGATTCATCGTCCGCATGGGGAGAAATCACCAGAAAACGTTGTTGCGATAAAAATTTATCTCCGATCGTCAATATTTTTCTCCTGTATCAATGACTCATAAAGTGACTCGATATGTTGTACCATGTTTTCAAGGCTAAAGTCAGGTACTACGAAGTTATGCGCATTTTCGCCCATCCGGTTGAGAAGCGAGGGGGTCGCAAGCAACCCTTCAATGGCGGTCACCAAAGCCGATGCATCCCGAGGGGGTACAATCAGCCCGGTATGTCCGTCATGCACGACTTCAGGTATTCCGCCTACCTCGCTACCGATCACCGGTGTTCCGGCGGCTCCCGCCTCCAAAACCACGCGCCCCATTCCTTCGTTGAGCGACGGCACGACCAGAATATCCAGCCCGGCCATCACACGAGAAATGTCGTTGCGCAGTCCGAGGAAGCGGAATCGGTCGCCCAGCGGTTTAGCCAGGGCATGCAATTCGTTTTCCAGCGATCCTGTGCCTGCGTGAACGAAGGTGATTGGCTCGGAGCACTCGGTGAATTCGAGTGCGGCTTCCAGCAAATAACAAAACCCTTTGACGGGTTCCAATCGACCGACTCCTCCGACGAGTAAAGTGCCGTCAGCAATTCCCAATTCGTCGAGAAATTCCTTTCGATCCGCATCGCTGTTCCCATAGCGCGACAAATCGATGCCGCTAAAAATAGTCGCATACTGTTCGCGTTGACCAATATTCCTTCGCAAATACGACTCGATACCGCCGTCGGTCAGTTCGACAATTTTGTCTGTCCATTTGGCCGCCGCCTGTTCCAACGCGATGTACAGCGTCGTTTGCGCGTGCGAAAAATAGCCGTCGAAAATATTCCCGTGGGGCGTGTGTGCGACGATAGGAGTCTTCGCGTATTTTGCCGCGAGTCGTCCCAGAAAACCCGCCTTGGATGTGTGGGTGTGAACGATATCGTAGTTGCCCTTGCGCAACACACTCGTAAGCCCGCGCAACGCTCGATAATCCTTGACGAGATTCACTTCACGTACCAGATTCGATTCACGGATCAGCTGTATCCCAGCCGCCTCAACGTCTTCCTCCAGCGAGCCTTCTTCCCCGGTATTCGTTCCGCAGATGAGGTCCGCTTCGTAGCGATCCCGATCATGCAGGCGCACCGTATGGAAAGTATTTTCCTGCGCGCCGCCGCGACAAAGCCGTGTGATGATGTGGGCAACCCGGATTTTACTCATTGGGCGGACTCCACGGTGCTCATAATTGTGCCGCGAAATGTTCCCAGTTGAGTTCAGACGCGACACGTTGGCGCCCCGCTTCACCCATCGCACGAGCGCGGTCTGGATTATCAAGGAGGTCAATTACCGCTGCTGCACAAGCATCTACGTTGCCCGGCCCGACGAGGATACCCGTTTCGCCATCGACGACCGCATCGATGACCCCGCCCGAACTCCCTGCTACCACGGGTTTTCCGTATGCGTTGGCTTAGGCGAATACGAGACCGAAACCCTCGACCTGGCCACGCGAATCTTCACCCGTAGGCAACACGAACAGCGAGCACAACGCGTACAAGGCGGCCAGCGCGTCGTCGTCTAAAAATCCTGACAGCGTGACAGCGTCTTCGATATTCAGTGTTGAAATTTGTCCGGCGAGTGATTCTCTTAGCGGACCACGCCCCACGATTACCAGTTTCACGTCCGGATGCTTCGCGACTATTCCGGGCATTGCGTCGAGCAACGTCGCGTGTCCTTTGCGCTCGATTAATCGACCGACCGCGAGCAGTACAGGAGCGTCGCCCAATCCGAGTTCGTTTTTTAATGTTTCCATGTCTGCCGTGCCGACCGTGCGGGCTACGGGTGCGCCCGGAAAAATCGTTTCGATAGCGCCAGAATCTACCCCGAATTCGACTAGTTGCTTCGTCGTATAGCTACTGATCGAAACGGTTCGGCAGGACTTATTGTAGACTCTTTTCAGAATGGCTCCGATGAA
>JAYGCN010000233.1:0-13094 GCA_046583315.1 Candidatus Hydrogenedentota bacterium | reverse complement strand
CGTTTTGTGGTCTCCAGCCGATGTATCTTCGTCTTCTTTTCGATACTGGCGTCCTGCGCCCCGGCGTCGGGCAGCGCGATGGCACACAGTACCGTACACCCTGTCACACAGATGCCGTCGCGTATCATCTTCCTCAACTTCATGATCAGATCTCCTTTTGCTTACCTTCGTACCAGGGCCTGGCTTTGCTTGCTTATGGTAAACGCTCTAATCCACTCAAAATATCACTTGAATGACCGAAATTCAATCGATATAACGCTCCCTGTTTTGAAGGTCAACTGAAAATAAGCTAAACTACAACGGTGCTTTATCTGACACTCAAAAATAGCTGGATACGCACGACCAATGTCTTTCTGTATGGAATTCTAAGTCTCGCCGTATCCGGCGCCCCCCGAATTGCGTTCGCCGATTCCTCTTCGATAGCCCTTCCCATGTCCGTAACGGACGAGCGCATGTCATTGGGGCTTTTCACGGTGGAGACCTCGGACTGGAAGCTGGTATTCAGTGAGCAATACAACTGGGGTGTACAGCAATGGTACGACCTCGCATACGACCCGGGCGAATCAGACAACCTCGCAACGGGCGGGGCAAACACGGGTTACAGTTCCGGAGTATTGTTCGATTACGACATCTACCTGGGCGCGGGCGGCGGCGTGGAAAATGAATTTATGACCACCATGGGACCAAATGTTTCCCCGGGCGCCGCGCAGCTTGATGTGCTGGAATCCAATCCCGTTCGGGTGAGGCTGAAACAGTCGGGTCATCCCCTTCTCAACAATGGAAGAGGGCCTGCGGGCAATCCATTTCCCGAACTGGAACTAGTCTCATTCGTGACGTACTGGACGATTTACGCAAATGGCAAAATTCACATCGATTTTGAAACGACTATCAATGAATCGGAGAAGACGGTGGCCTCGGGCCCGGGTTCGGGAGGCGCAGGCATCGATTTCATTGGTACCACCATCACCGCGACTGGAGGCACCGACTTCGTTGCCTTGGGAGTATTCGAAGGCGACACCATCGAGAGTACGGCTGGTGGATTCGGCCCGGTCCTGGTCACAAGTAGAGTGGGTACGAATCAGCTCACCGTCGATCAATCGATCGGTAGTGCCTCCGATGTCGATTTTCTCGTCCGACGCGAAAACATATTCAACGAAACCGTCTCCCTTCATGCCGATGGGGACGTAACCATCATCAATCAATGCTCCGATCCCGCCTTATCCCGTTGGCAAGGCGGTAGCAACGGTGATACGCTGTGGGATTCCCTTGTCGGCGGATGTTTCTCCCTAATACATTCGCCAGGAGGTGCAGCGGTGGGCTCGGATTACGTGCTCGCTCACTGGACCCGCTCCCGAGGCGCGGGAATGCTGCTCGCCCAATACGATTTCTGGAGCGAAGCCAACTACGGTGCCTTCAACGATCAGGGCTTCACCGATATTTCGTATACGCAATGGGGGCGCAGCACAGGTCTTCGGCCAATCGTTACGCATGATCGCCAGTATCTTCTTCAACTCGGCAGCAGTTCATCGACCGAGTTGCCCACCATCAAAAGTGTCAGTGATTCGCTGCCCTTCTCACACGACTACGGCAATCCCTACGCACAAGCGCTTATTGGAACCCTCGCTACTGGAGGCGAGATACCCTCCTATGGCTTTAACACGAGCTTCGGACATTATGAACTCGCGGCGTCCAGTGGCACGGCAGCCATACAGTTCGATACGAACGGAAGCACACGTTTAGCAACGGGTTATCAGACGCCTGCCGTGTTGATTACCAATGTCGCGGAGGTATCCCTGATGCAGGTCGAACTATCAACCGATGCGAGCAATTCGTACACTACACTCAGTTCGACTTCGTACAATCTCGCACGCGCTGATGCCGACTCATGGCTGTTTCACTATCTCGAAGAAATTCCCGGAACAGCGACCGGTATAAACGCATACGCATTTCGATTCACGCAGAAGACCCTTTCTCCCGTGTGGGTTGAATTCGATCATTCAGGCGATGAGTGCGGAACGCAAGACAACCCCTTCAATTCCCTCACCGAAGGGATCGCTGCGGCCGCGGACGCTGCGATCGTGAATATAGTTTCCGATCAAACATCCGAGACGATCTCCATCAACCAAAATGTTAGGCTGCAAGCGTCCGGCGGCACCGTCACCATAGGTCTATCGCCATAGCGATGAGTCGTCACCTTTTTTCCCCTCGATTGTTCGGGTATACTTCTATGACGATACTGACTCAATTATAAATCGAACTGGACGGTGACCAGTGCGACCCCGATTCCAAAAACATTATATTTCTCTCGTCTTTGCGATGTTGGTAATGACATCCCTGGTCGATACGTACGCCCAACAGCCCCGCGCTGACGCCGTCGCAATGCAGTACTTCAATGACCACGTTCAGGATGTCCTCGTGAATCGGTGCCTCGAATGCCACGCTGAAAAACGTGAAGGTGAGTTGGACCTCACAAATCGGGCGGGCGCACTTAAGGGAAGCGAGAACGGCGTAATACTTATTCCCGGTGATCCCGACGAAAGCAAGCTCTATGAACTGATCTATGACGAGAAAATGCCGCCGAAGCAATCATTGAGCGACGAAGAAGTTGAAGTGCTACGCCAATGGATAGACGATGGCGCATACTACCCGGATCATCCGCTAATTGGGCCGCCACCCGCCAAAGATGACTGGTGGTCGTTGCAGCCCTTGGTTGAGGTTGAGCTTCCAGGCGGAGAGGATCAACCGCTTGATCGTTTTATTCTGAAAAAACTCGAGACGGAAGGGTTGTCTCCATCCCGTTCGGCGAGCCCTCTTACACTCATTCGTCGCGTCACCTATGACCTGCACGGTCTGCCGCCCACGCCGCGCGAAATCGAAAACTTCCTCAATGCCTGCCAACAAGAAACGGGTGGAGCCGATCAGGTGGGCGATAAGGCCTACTCGGAATTGATTGATCGCCTTCTGCAATCTCCACGATACGGCGAACGCTGGGCCCGGCACTGGCTGGATATCGTGCACTACGGCGAGACCCACGGCTTCGATAAAGATCAACGACGCGACAATGCGTGGCCATATCGCGATTACGTGATTCGTGCATTCAACGAAGATAAACCCTACGCCGAATTCGTCGCTGAGCAAATCGCGGGCGATGCTCTGAAACCCGAACAACCTGACGGCGTGATTGCGACTGGATTTCTGGCAGCAGGCCCATGGGATTTGGTTGGCCAACAAGAAGTACGCGAGGGCACCATCGAAAAAAAGCGTGTGCGTAATCTTGATCGCGATGACATCCTTACCAACGTATTCAACACTTTCCAAAGCACCACGGTTCAATGCGCACGATGTCACAACCACAAATTCGATCCGATTCCACGCGTCGACTATTACCGTACACAAGCAGTATTTTCCGGGATTGAACGTGCCGATCGCGACTATGAATCTCCCCAAAAAGCAAGCGAACGTAGAATGCTCAACGACAGAATTTCGCAGACCTCCGCGTCGCTCGAAAAAGTTAACAACGCAATCCAGGACAGCCTTCCGCAGAACTACCACGATTTGCAGAAGGACCTGGAGCGACTGGGCCGGAAACGTGGATCGTTGGAGTCGAAACTAGAAGACAATAGCCCGTCCAACGGCTACCACGGCGTTGTGGCCAACACACCCGACGAACATCAATGGGTTGAAATCGACCTCGGTGAGTCCGTTGACCTCGACGAATTGCGACTGATACCCGCGCGCCCGACCGATTTCAAGGATACTCCTGGCTTCGGTTTTCCGAGGCGTTTTACGGTACGCGTATTCGATGCCCCCGAGACCAATGAAGGTGAAATTGTCGCGGACTACGCGCAAGAAGCTTTTCCCAATCCCGGTAACTCCGCGTTTGTCGTGCAACTCGGTGGTAAGCCGGTGCGGAAAATACGTATCGACGCCTACGAACTATGGGAACGCAACAAAGACTACGCCTTTGCGCTAGCAGAAGTTGAGGCGATGACCGAGGACGGGAACGTTGCTCAGGGAAAGACCGTTCGCGCATCCAGCAGCATCGACTTTGGACGGTGGCACACGCGTTTTCTTGTGGACGGATACGACAGCCGGACGCGACTCGAAACCAACAAGCCTGAAAACGAAGATGAGATTGCACGAGTCGAATCGGAGATGGAAGATATTCGGAAACAGAGCGACAAACTCCTGCGCCGTCGCGCGAAAAAATCTGCGCTTCGTGAACAGGCCGAACTGACATCACGTCTTGCCGAATATCGCAGTCAGCTAGGGGCGCTTTCTTCACCGAAAAAAGTATACAGCGTATCGTCACGCGATTCGCGCCCCATCTTCGATCTTCCCCGCGGAAACGAAGGAACTCCCGGCGACCAGGTGTTTCCGGCAGCTCTGTCTTTCATCTCGGAACTATCCGCCAAATTCCCGGCCGCCCAAGACGACGAAGCCACAAATCGACGTCACCTGGCGGAATGGATTACCGACAACGACAACCCGCTTACGTGGCGCACCATGGCCAACCGCATCTGGCAATATCATTTCGGCAGAGGCCTCGTTGATACGCCCAACGACTTCGGACGCGCGGGCAATCTACCAACGCACCCCGAGCTGCTCGACTGGCTGGCGATAGAATTCCGAAAGACCGGATCGGTAAAAGATCTTCATCGTGTGATTCTGGCCAGCGCGACGTATCGACAGTCAAGCCAAATTGATGACACAAACGCTGGGATCGATGCCAGCAACCGTTTTCTCTGGCGTATGAATACCCGCAAACTCGACGCGGAATCGGTGCACGACAGTATTCTTGCCATCAGCGGAAAACTCGACCTCACGATGGGCGGGCCCAGCTACGAAGCCTTCAATTACACCCATGACCATTCGCCCAAGTATGATTTTCTCGGCAAGGATTCACCCGACGTGTGGAGGCGTTCCGTATATCGATTCATCGTGCGCAGCGTGCCCGATCCGCTGTTCGAAGCACTCGATTGTCCCGACCCGAATATGAATACGCCGATTCGCAATGAAACCCTCACTGCGCCCCAGGCCCTGGCGATGCTCAACGATGCGTTTATTTTGACGCAGGCTGTATATACGGCAGAACGATTGGTATCTGAGTACGAGAATTTGAATGACCGAGTCCGGGCTCTACATGCGCGCGCGCTCGGGCGTTATCCAGAACCCGACGAGATCGGCACACTGTCCGAATTTACCGAGAAACATGGCTTGCCCAGTCTCGCGCGCCTGATGTTTAACCTCAACGAATTTGTGTTTGTGGATTGATATGAAAAAACCAATGACGCGACGCGATTTTTTGTGGGGACTCGGTGGAGGAATCGGGGGGATCGCGCTCGCCGATCTGCTCGGACGCGAGGGTCAATTACTTGCCGCCACGAAACTCGATCACGCTCCCAAAGCAAAGCGTGTCGTACAGATGTTTATGTCCGGCGGCGCCAGCCACATCGATATGTTTGATTACAAACCCGAACTTATCAAGCGGCACGACGATCCTTTCGATATCGACGACAAAATCGAATTGTTTCAGAGTGATCCCGGCACCTTCTTCAAGAGTCCCTGGGACTGGAAACAATACGGAGAAAGTGGAAAATGGATGAGCGGGTTGGTACCACATCTCGCTGAATGCGTCGATAACATCGCCTTCATCCATTCCATGAAAGCGACCACCAACATTCACGGCCCCGCCACCTTCATGCAGAACTCCGGCTTCGTATTACCCGGATTTCCCAGCATGGGTTCCTGGGTGACTTATGGACTTGGCAGTATGACCGACGAACTGCCGACCTTCGTGGTGTTGCCTGATAGCCGCGGATTCGCGCCCAACGGACCCGCAAATTGGTCCGGCGGGTTCTTGCCCGCTGCCACCCAAGGCACGCTGATTCGCCCGGATCGTGAAGACCCTATTTATGACCTATACCCACGCGACGCCGACTTCACTACGGAACAAAACGAGGAAGACACGCGCGAGGTTCTACGAACACTTAACGAAAGCCACCGCGCCCAACGGGAGGGTGACTCCAGACTTGATGCACGCATTGAATCCTACGAGTTGGCTGCGCGTCTGCAGCTTTCCGCGCCGGAAGCCTTGGATATTTCCAACGAATCCGAAGCGACTAAAAAACTTTATGGTCTCGACGAGGAAATCACGCGTGACTTCGGGCGAAACTGTCTCACTGCTCGCCGGTTACTCGAGCGTGACGTACGATTCGTCCAGGTATGGAGCGGAGCTGACAACGGGTTCCCACGTCGCAACTGGGATTCGCACGAAGATATTCCCACGCACCACGGCGAAATGGGCACGTCCATGGACAAACCCGCCGCCGCCTTACTAAAAGACCTGAAGGCACTCGGCATGTTGGATGATACCATCGTCATCTGGACCACCGAGTTCGGGCGTATGCCGTGTCGTCAGGGAGGTATCGGGCGTGATCACAATCCGGAAGCCTTCACTTCGTGGGTGGCCGGCGGAGGTTTCAAAGGCGGAACCACCTACGGTGCCAGCGATGAATTTGGATACAAAGCGGCGGAAAACCCTACCTATTGTTACGATTTACACGCCACAATACTGCACCAGCTCGGAATTGACCACGAAAAACTCACCTTCAAGCACAACGGCATCCACCGACGGCTCACCGATGTCCACGGTCATCTCATTCCCGAGATTCTTTCCTGATTTCACGTTCAGGGGCGGTTTTGTAAAGTCTGTATCCATTTAGTATCATTCGACTGCTGTAACCTCGCCGAGGATATCGGGGGCATTAATCATGTTCTTGTCATTTCCTTCGGTGATGATGCGCACCATGCCCTCAAGAATGAGACAGCCCCGATCAATATCGACATCGCCCTGAACAAACAGCTTCTGCTCACGCGTGACTTCTTCCGTCTTGGAGATCCACAAAAGCAACATTACAACCTTGTTTCGCATTTCCTCTGGAAGGCTTCTTACCAACGGCGTATCCAGAATACGCCCACGTAACATAGACAATTCCATACCAAACTCCTGCTTTAGTGACCACCATCTATAGGTCAGGTATTGTGATGAAAGCCGGCAGGCCGTGTCAAATACACATTCCGTGCCACGCAGTAGTCTCCACCCGAATGCTATACTAGGCCTTTTCGTGATAAGACCCTACGTGAAGGAGCGATTCGATGGAGCCCTCCAACCCACAACTGATGCCCCGGTGGATGACTGAAGAGCATGTGATGTTGCGTGATTCCGCTCGCAAATTCTTCGCCGCCGAAGTCACCCCAAAGCTCGATGATTGGCGAAAGCAGGGAGTCGTTGACAGGGAAATTTGGCCGAAACTCGGTGCTGCGGATCTGCTCGGCGCTTCCGTGCCGGAATCGTATGGCGGCTCCGGCGGAGACCACTCTTTCGATGCCGTCATTTTCCTCGAACACGCAGCCACAGGAGACTACGCGCTCGGCATCCGCGTACACATGTACGTCATTCACTATATTCTCGTATTCGGAACGGAAGAACAAAAGCAACGCTGGATACCCACACTGGTCGCAGGCGAAAAAGTCGGGGCCATCGCCATGACCGAACCCAACGCCGGCTCCGATCTCCAAGCCATTCAATCGACCGCCGTAAAAGACGGCGACGACTACTTGTTGAACGGCTCGAAAACATTCATCACTAATGGGCAACAGGCCGACCTCATCTGTGTTGTCTGCAAAACCGACCGAAATGCGCGAGCGCGAGGGATTTCAATTATAATTGTCGAGACCGACGACCTCGAGGGCTTTCGACGCGGACGCAATCTCGATAAAATCGGCATGAAAGGCCAGGATACATCCGAACTTTTCTTCGAAGACGTGCGCGTTCCTCAGGACAATCTGTTAGGTGGTGACGAGGGGCATGGATTCTTTCAGCTCATGGGCCAGCTTCCCTTCGAACGCATATCCATCAGCCTCACCGCCCTTGCCGCCTGCGACTTTGCCCTGCGCGAAACGCTGGCCTACGTAAAACAGCGCGAAGCTTTCGGGAAACGACTCATGGACATGCAAAATACCCGATTCAAGCTCGCCGAGGTCAAAACAAAGACCGAAGTCCTGCGATCATTCCTTAATGACTGCATTGGACGCCTGATTGACGGAACTCTGGATGCCCCGACGGCGTCCATGGCGAAATGGTGGAGCACTCAGACCCAATGCGAAGTCGTGGACGAATGCGTTCAGCTCCACGGCGGCTACGGATATATGTTGGAATATCCCATCGCGCAGTTGTATGCTGATAGCCGCGGCCAGAAAATATACGGCGGCGCCAACGAGGTCATGAAAGAGGTGATCGCGCGATCCCTTGACACCTAAAACGAAACAGACGAGAACATTTTCAGGAGAAGGATATGGCATGGACAATTTCACGACGCTCATTTATACAAGCTGCGACCGCAGGAACCTTGGGCGCGGCCATACGTCCCTCAGGAGTCGCGGAGGCCGCCATCATGACTGACGCGGTGCGACTGGACGAGCCCATTCCACTCGAAGAGGTACCGACACCCGCCTTGTTGCTCGACCGCGCGGCCTTTGAATCCAACCTCAAGAAAATGGCGGACCACTCCAAAGCGCAAGGTGTCGGCGTGCGCCCCCATTCGAAAACGCACAAGTGCCCCGTAATCGCAAAACGTCAACTGGAACTCGGCGCCGTCGGAATCTGTTGCGCCAAAGTCGGTGAAGCGCAAGTCATGTCCGACGCGGGAATTTCAAACATTCTTATCACCTCTCCAGTGGTTACGAAGGAGAAAATCGACCCCGTCGTCGCCATGGCCAAAAAACATTCCGGCATCATCATGGTCATCGACAACATTCCCACCGCCGATCGCTTCAATGCTACGGCACAGGCGACAGGTGCGCAATTGCAGGTTCTCATCGATCTCGATACCGGAACTCGGCGCACCGGAATCGCCCTCGGCGAACCCGCTCTCGAATTGGCCAAACATATCGTGAACAACTGTTCTTCCTTAAAGCTCGCGGGTCTTCAATCCTACGCCGGACACCTCATGCACATCCCCGGCCACGACAAACGCAAAGAACGATCCGTCAAAACGATGAACGCGGCCCTGGAAACGCGAACACTCATTGAGGACGCAGGAATCCCAATCGACATATTCAGCGGCGGCGGCACCGGCACCTTCGACATCGATTCCGGCATCAGCGGAGTGACCGATCTGCAGGTCGGTTCCTATCCATTCATGGACGTGCAATACCGTGCCATAGGCGATGCCGACAGCGACGTATTCGATTATTTTCAGCCGTCATTGCACGTGTTGGTAACCGCAATCAGTAAACCGGTCGACGAATTAATCACCGTGGATGCAGGATACAAATCCTTCGCGGCCGAAGATGTGAAACCGGAGTTCGCCGATATCGACGGATTGATTTACCATTGGGGCGGCGACGAACACGGTATGATTCAGCTGCAAAATCCGTCGCGTCCCTTTGAACTCGGAGACAAAGCGCGCCTCGTGGTATCCCACTGCGACCCGACCGTAAACCTTTACGACGTATACCATGTGGTCGAGGACGGAAAAGTTACCGAACTATGGCCTGTCGCCGCGCGCGGAAAATCACAATAAAGGATTGTTCATGAAAAAAGAATCACCATATACGTTGAATCGCCGCGCTTTTATGAAAGGAGTCGCGGGCGTTGCGCTGGGTTCGGCCCTATCACCAAATACCGCGACCGCCCAGACAACCGACGCTCCCATAAAATGGCGCAACTGGTCCGGCTCCGTGACCTGCAACCCCGCTGCCTCCGGGCGACCACAAAACGAATCTCAACTCGTTGATCTCGTGCATCGTGCAAACAAAGAAGACTGGACCGTGCGCCTCGCCGGTAGCGGCCACTCATTCACGCCGCTGTGCGCCACCGACGGCATGACGATATCCATGGCGGACATGAAAGGCGTCGTCGACATCGACAAGGACGCGCTGCAAGCCACCATTCTCGGCGGCACCAAGATGCGCCACATGCACGTACCCCTTCGAGAAGCCGGCATGGCCATGGAGAACATCAGCGACATCGATCGCCAGGCCATCGCGGGAGCCATCGCCACTGCAACCCACGGAACCGGCAAGGGACTCCGGAGCATTTCCAGTCAGGTTATCGGATTACGTATGCTCACCGCGTCCGGAGACATTCTCGATTGCTCCATGGACGACAGCCCCGAAATTTTTCGCGGGGCACAAGTATCTCTTGGAGCACTCGGCATCGTTACCCACGTGCGCATGCAGTTCCTGAAAACCTATCGACTGCACGAAAAAGGCTGGATCAGCACCTTCGACGAAACCTTCTCGTCACTCCAACAATCAATAGACGAAAATCGTCATTTCGAGTTTTTCTGGGTGTCCCAACGCGACGGATGCATGAACAAGACCCTGAACATCACCAAAGCCGAGCCCGACGAGATGCCCGACAACGAAAACGAACGCATCGGACACAGCGACGTGATTTTCCCCACCGTTCGCTCACGCCGCTTCAACGAAATCGAATACTCGGTGCCCGAAGAAAACGGCCCGGACTGTCTGCTCGAGTTGCGCGAACTCATGATGGGAAAACACTCCGACGTTGTTATGCCATTGGAATACCGTACCGTTGGCAAGGAAGATGCTTACCTCAGCATGGCGAACGGTCGCGACACCGTAACCATTTCCGCCCACCAGCTCGCCGAATTGCCCCACGAAGCCTTCTTCAACGATGTCGAAGCCATCTTTCGCAATCACCACGGGCGACCCCACTGGGGCAAAATGCACACACTCAAAGCCAAAGAACTCTCCGAGTTATACCCGCAATGGGAATCATTTCTGAAAATCCGGGAGCAACTCGATCCCGAACGCCGATTCATGAACGACCACCTGAACGATTTGCTCAGCTGACGTACAGCATTCCCCAAAATAAGGTTTAGATCCATGAAAAAGAATCGAATATTCCTGCTAGCCACATTTCTCATTTCGACCGTTCATTGCCAGTTCACAACGGCTCAGGAGGCCGCTGACAAAGCGTTCCTGAAACATGCGCTCGATGCCGAGCAGTTTATCGCCTCACAGAAACTCGATGAAGCGACCTGGCGAAAAAGTCTGGAGTCAGGCGACGAGTCAAACCATACTTTTTACCAGGGCGGCGGTGGTATCGCACTCTATTATCTGGAACTCTACGCCGCAACCGGGGAACAACGTTTTCTCGACACCGCAACCCGCGCGGGCCACGAAATCGTTGCTGCGTCGGCGAAGAATGTGGACGGCACGATAAGTTTGCACTCGGGATTAACGGCTGATGTTTTCGTGCTGAACGAGTTATACAAACGCACGAAGGAGCCCGCATTCCGCAGTGGTGCATTGAAAGCTCTCGCGCGCATTAAAGCGAACGCGAAAGAACTCGGCTCAGGTGTCGGATGGATCGAACAGAATCCCTTCGCAGCCTACAATGCCGCGAATACCAACATAGGCGAAATGTATGACTTGACCATCGGCTCTGCAGGGGTCGGCGTTATGCTGCTCTATGCGCATCGCGAAGGATTGGACGACGACGCGGTTGCATGGGCTGTCAAGATCGCCGATCGCTTGTTGGAGGTCGCTGAAAAAACAAAAGGCGGACTGCGCTGGCCCATGATGGACAATCTGCCCGCACCGTATATCATGCCAAACTTTGCGCATGGACCCGCCGGAATCGGATACTTTTTCGCCGACCTCTACGTCGAAACCAATGACGAAAAATATCTGAATGCTGCTCTGTTGGCCACACGCTATGTACAATCCCGCGCAGTGAAGAAAGGCGACGGCATTCTCGTCACACACCACGAACGTCCCGAACCGGCCGATCTCTATTATCTGGGACGATGCCACGGCCCCGCGGGCACAGGTCGACTCATGTACCTGCTCAGTCAGATTACGGGAGACGGCCAATGGATGGAATGGATTGATGCAAACCTGCGTGGCATGGAATCCACCGGCGCGCCCGAAAAACGTAGCGAGGGACTCTGGAACAACGTCAGTCAATGCTGCGGCGATTCCGGCCTGGGCGATTACGCCCTCTATCTTTACAGCGCGACCGGAGACGAAAAATACCTGGAACTCGGTCGAAGAATCGCGCGCTACGTCCTCTCTCAGGCCAACTCAGAAGACGGAAAACTCAGCTGGACCACCGCCGAAATGCGCATCAAACCCGAATTCACCCAAACGCAAACAGGATACATGCAAGGTGCAGCAGGAATGGGCAGTTTCTTCCTCCACCTCGCCACCATCGAAGAAGACCCCGTCAAAATTTCTCTTCTCGCGACACCGTTTGAATAATTGCGGTCGAATTCGTGTTAATTTATTCATCCGTCGTTTCGGCAAACATTCAAGGAGACCGCTGAAATGTTCAAAAAACCCATCTTACTCTCAATCATCCTGCTAAGCCTGGGACTGTTCGGGCTTGCCCCGTTAGCCGAGCTCGCTGAAACCAAAAAAGAAACCCCGCCACCGGGAAGCATCACGTTTTTCGCCAAGAATACTGTTGCGAAGGCGAACGGCACATTCAAAAAATGGTCCATCACCGAATCGACCTTCGATTTGGAAAACCCCGCTGAAGCCGTGATCGTTATCTCCGTCGATGTCGCCAGCATCGACACGAAAATAGCGAAACGCGACAATCACCTGCGCACAGCGGACTTCTTCGATGTGGAGAAGTACCCGGCGGCCACGTTGAAAATATACGAGGTCAAAAAGACGAAATCTGGTGACACCTACACGGCCAAACTGGATTTCAATCTGCACGGTGTAAAAAAGACCTTTCCGAAATTGGAGTTTCGCGTAGTGCAAAGGGATCCGGTGAAAGTCGAGGGCAAATTCACCTTCAATCGATTAGACTTCAAGATAGGCAAACCCAAAACGCTCAATCCCATGTCCATCACCGAAGATATCCCCATCACCTTCTCCGCCACGCTCCCCGCCAAGTAGTTAATTGGTCCGCTCCATCCATTCGACACGACAAAATCGGATCTGGTATCCTGTTCAGGTTGAGCGTGACGAATGCTTTGATCATCGGGGATAATGGTTAGGGGGTGGTTCTATTGTTGGATACGATTCTTGAAAAGCTCGTGCTC
>JAYGCN010000216.1:0-3344 GCA_046583315.1 Candidatus Hydrogenedentota bacterium | reverse complement strand
GGCAAGAAAGCACCGCAGAACCCTTGGGGCGCCAAAGGTCTTGAATGGGAAGTGTGTTCCTCGCCGCCTGACCCGCACAACTTCCACGAAATTCCGATTGTAACTGAAGAAGCCTACGCCTACACGGGTAAGGAGAAAATGGATGTCTGATGTAACTATGGGGCCAGCCAAACCCATTGTATCCGATCATTTCGTTGACAAGGAACAACAGAACGAAGCCAGCTTTATCGGCATGTGGCTGTTCCTGGCTCAGGAAGCCATGTTCTTCGGCGGCCTCTTCGTCGCCTACGCCGTGTACCGCTTCAAATACCCAGACGTCTGGGAAGCGGGTAGTGCACAGCTGAACGTATGGTTCGGTGCGGGCAATACAATTGTGCTTCTGGCCAGTAGTGTGACCATGGCGCTGTGTGTGTGGTCGACTCAATCGGGATATTGGAAACGGCAGGTTGGCTTTTTGTGCGCCACAATCGGGCTGGGAATTGTCTTCCTTGGCGTGAAATGGGTTGAATACGCCGAAAAATGGGATCACGGTCTTGTCCCGGTGTTTAACTGGCACCCGCATGCGGAAGGGCTTGATCCTGTAAAAGGAGAGTTATTCTTTTCTCTTTATTTCATTATGACGGGCATGCACGCATTCCACATGATTATCGGGTTCGGAATCGGTGCTGTGTACATCGTACTTTGCTTGATGAAAAAATTTGGGCCGAATATGTATTTACCCGTTGAATTCTTCGGGTTCTATTGGCACTTTGTTGACATTGTATGGGTATTCTTGTTTCCCATGCTCTATCTCGTATAAGGGTTATCAAACATGAGTGAAGAAACACATACAGAAGAGCACGTTGAGCATGCGGAACACCGCATTGTTTCGTGGAAGTTGTACATTATCAACGCATTGGTCATCACCGTTTTAATGATCCTGACGGTCGTCGCGGCCGAGTTTGATTTCGGTCATGTTAATGGCCTGAATCTGTTTATTGCAGTGACCATCGCGGTTATGAAGACGGTCTGTATTGGCGCCATCTTTATGGGCGTATGGTGGAATACCCCGCTCGTAAAAGTGTTCGCCTTATGTGCCGTAGCATGGCTGATGATTTTCTTTGTCTTCGTTATGACCGATTACATAAATCCGACCTACGGACTCGGCACGCCCTACGTCGATTTCAATCACCAAGGCGAATCACCCCTGCCGAAGTAACTACCTCGCAAATAGTGCCGTTTCAATCGGACCTGTTCCCTGGAACAGGTCCGATTTTCTTTTTGCGGCGACGTATGGTTGAGCGCAATTATACCCCTCACCTCGTTGTCGTAAGGCACGATAAGGCCTATTTACGGGGTGATCAGCGCTGTCCTTTAAAAGCTTGACAAGTCTACTCGAATCCTATAAACTTCAATTCTAGTCATGAACTATAAGAATAGTTTTGGAAACCTAAATGAACAAGAAACAAAGCGAGCAACTATCCAAACTCGAAATGTCCGTGATGAAGGTCGTCTGGGAGCTCGGAGAATGCACCTCGCGTCAGGTGATCGAACGTTATTGCCAAGACCGAAATCTGGCCGATACCACCCTTCGCACGGTGCTGGCCAATCTACGCACCAAGGGTTTTGTAACCGTGCTCCCGAGCACGAGTCGCGAATTACTTTATGCCCCGGCGGTCGAGAAAAACGAAGTGAAAAAATCCGTGATGCTCGAAATGCTCGGCAATCTTTTCGATGGATCGCCCAAACACGCGATCCTGCACATGATAGAGTCCGAGACGGTGGATGATGACGAATTGGCGGAAATCGAAAAACTCATCGAGAACTATCGAAAGAAGAAGGACAGGAAATAGTCGATGTTGAATGCATTCATACAGTTTTTGAGCGAAAGTCCACTGTTTCTACAACGGCTTATTTTCATCTCATTGGAAGTGGTCGCGCTCGTTTTGCTTTTGGAATGCGTAGTAGCTCTGCGACTGATTCGTTCACCCCGGCTCATCGGACTGCTCTGGGTTGTCGTGTTTTTGAAATGTACGGTGGGGCTACTTGTGCCATCCACCATACAGATTCCTGTCAGTGAGGTGCCGACCGTAATCGTTGATTCCGAGTTTCTGGATGACAACGTAGAAGCTGTTGATCGACCGATAGTGCCGATCAAAACGCCGGAGGACTTGGGTGTTACGCAGGTGATGCCTCAACTATCCACCGCACCTGCCAACTTGGCATCGGCGCTAACGGTAGATAGGGATTCACAAAAGTTAGGAATCAGCTACGCAGATGTAGTGCTGCTGCTCTGGCTTAGTGGCGTGGCGTGCTTTGCGCTGCGCCTGTTTGTAGAGATAATTCGACTTCGACGCATCGCTAGAGACTCCCACGATGCCGACAAGGATCTGATGGGTATCATGATCGAAGAAGCGGACAGTCTCGGATTGGCGCTGCGACCGCGAATCAAAATCAACGATTCGCTGGATTCACCCGGATTAGCCGGTTTCCTTATTCCGAGTCTCTACATTCCGACGCTTCTGTGTCCGGCCACCGAATCGACGTTGCGCTGGGTCATTCGACACGAACTGACGCACTGGAAGCATGGCGACCTCTACGTCAATACGCTGCGACAGCTTGCCGTGTCGATATTCTTCTTTCATCCCGCCGTATGGTGGGCGAGCCGACGCTGGCTTGATTACGCCGAATTTGCGGTTGATCGCGCTGTGTTACATACAACTTCCGACGCGGATGATTACGCGTCCAACCTGGTAGGAGTGGCTGAAATGAGTAAGAAACTAGCATCGAATCCATTGAAATTGAACGCCGTATTCGCCTGGAAACACCAGCTCGGTCGACGAATTGATCGTCTGCTGAACATTCATATTCTTTTGCCCCGGACCCCGGCGCGGATCTCGCTGTTGTTCTGCGCGATGCTGCTTGTTCTGGGTGTCGGATCTACCTTGGGCCTGGATTTCCGATTGCCCCCGATTGTGGAAGCAAATGCGGCCGAGTCTCAGGACGATCCCGAAACGATTCAGGTGCTTGACCACGTGCTGGGAGACGGCACTCAGGTCATCAACGAATACCGCGTTCCGCCTGCGAGGACCCTGGTCTTTCCTGAGAATGTTTCGATGGGTCAGCTGCGCGTCGGACGTGAGCAATTGAACGCGCAGGGCACTATTCATATCGAGAAAGGCGAACGGGTGAGCTTCCGGCTTCAAGACCAGGGCGTACCTTATCTTTATCTCTTCGCAGACTTCCCCCCATTCGCATTTCAGGACATGACACTTTCCAGCACGGCGATCACGGATGACGATCTCAAATACATCGCGCATATGTCGGGATTGAACCAGTTGTCGCTGACGCGATCGGCTATCGGC